>NZ_JALEXO010000004.1 GCF_022780145.1 Intestinibacter sp. | reverse complement strand
TTTTCCATTATACAGCCTGGTGCTGTTCCATTGTCGTTTTTAAGTATGTAGGCTTCCTTTGGGAAGTAAGCTTGTTTTTCGTTGTTTTTAGTCGGTATTCTATTCATGCGTTTAAATCTCTCCATCATTGCATCTAGTGATGGCTTGTGAAGAACTAGATCATATCCAAAGTATTTTGCACATACCTCCTTAGTTATATCGTCCTCTGTAGGTCCAAGACCTCCTGTACATATTACTATATCGCTTCTATTTAAGCTCTCCTCTAAAGTACTTAGAAGTCTAGCCTCATTATCTCCAACAGTTATTTGATAGTACATTTCTATCCCCATAGCTGCTAATTCTCTAGATAGATATCTACAGTTAGTGTTTAAAATATCTCCTAATAAAATTTCTGTCCCTACTGTTATAATTTCTGCTTTCATAATACATCTCCTATTTATTTAAAATAATAAATGCACATATTAAATTATGGCATAATAATCTAAAATGACGGTGGCGTCATAGCGCAAATCAATACACATTCTTCATCCTTGTTGTAATTTTCATATACGTGGTTGACATTGCTTTTAAAGTAAAAACTATCGCCTTCCTCTAAAATATATTCCTTTGCATCAAATATTAGCTTCATCTTTCCTTTTATTATATAGCCACATTCTTCACCTTCATGATTTACTAGGCCTTTATTTTTTTTAGTTTCACCTTTTAATGTTATAAGTAAAAGCTCTAGATTTTTATCTACTAAATCTGGCATCAATAATTCATATATTTTTGTAGCATCGTTAGTCTGTATTTTTTTTCTATCGCTTTTTCTAACTATAACGTCTTTATCAGTATCCTCTTCAAAAAAATAGCCTATATTTACATCTAATCCCTTTGCTATTTTCCACATAGCCTTTATAGATGGTACTACCTTATTTCTTTCGATTTGGCTTATAAGTCCAATACTAAGTCCAGTATTTTCTGATAAAGTTGCTATGCTTAGTTTTTTTATTTTTCTGAGATTTCTTATTTTCTCCCCAACATCTATATTCATATCATTATCCATTTTTTCGCTCTCCATTTTTGTTAATCATTCTTCAATATATATATTATATATAAATTGCACTATTTTTCTATTATTAATTATATTATAATTTATTACATTTTAAATATATAAAACATTATTTTTTAATATATTAAAATTTTTATACTTTATATTGTATGCAAAATGCAGTATTTTTTTAATATTTTGAAATTTTTTATTTTTATTTTTTTTAATTTTATTCGATATTTTTGATTTTTAAACTTATTTTTTTAATTTTTTTTGATATTTATCGACTTTTAATCTGTATTTTTACTAATTTAACTATATTTTATTTAATTTTTACCATATATTGAAATATTTAATTTAATAAACTATAATAAAATTAAATATTTCAATATATTAAATTTTTCAATATACTAAAATATTTAACAATTTATTTTTAAGGAGGATTTTATATGAACAGTTTAATTTCACCAGACAATACTTGGGTCTTATGGGCTTTCTTATGTGGCTGGGCAGCAATCAGTATCGTTTTAGAACAAAGATATCAATGGGCAGCAAAAGTCACTGGAGCAATAATAGCATTAATAGGTGCTTTGGCATTATCAAACTTGAAAATTATACCAACTGAATCTCCAGTTTACGACAATGTTTGGACTTATGTAGTTCCACTTGCAATCACTCTTTTATTATATCAATGTAATATAAAGAAAATATGGAAAGAAAGTGGAAAGATGCTTATCATCTACTTATTAAGCGCAGTAGGTACTATGATAGGTGCAGTAGTTGGATTCTACTTATTAGCTAGCAAGATACCTTACTTAGGAGAAGTTGCCGCTATGATGACTGGATCTTATATAGGTGGTGGAGCAAACTTCGCTGCTATGTCAGCTGCTTTTGACACTCCTGGTGATGTAGTTTCTGCAGCAGTTGTTTCTGATAACTTACTAATGGCATTATACTTCTTTGTATTAATAGCTATGCCATCAATAGCATTCTTCAGAAAACACTTCCTTCATCCTTATGTAGATGAAGTTGAAAAACAAGAAGTAAAAGAAGGCGAAACTGCAGCTGCTTCTTATTGGACTCATAAAGACATATCATTAAAAGATATAGCTTTATGTATAGGTAGTGCTTTTGTAATCGTAGCTGTTTCTACTTCTATAGCACAATTTTTCGCATCAGTTATTCCAACAAGTAATGCATTTTTATCTCTTTTAAATACTTTACTTGGAAACCAATACTTAATAATAACTACTGTTACTATGATCGTGGCTACTGTATTTGGTGATTTCTTCTCTAACTTAGGTGGAGCTCAAGAGCTTGGTACATTCTTAATCTACATATTCTTCGTTGTAATAGGTGTTCCAGCTTCTATACAATCTATAATAATGAATTCACCATTATTATTAGTATTCTGCTTCATAGTAGTACTTATAAATATGATAGTAACATTCATATGTGCAAAATTATTCAAATTCAACCTAGAAGAAGCTATACTTGCTTCTAATGCTTGTATAGGTGGACCTACAACAGCAGCTGCTATGGCAGTTTCTAAAGGTTGGACTAAACTTATAGCTCCTATAATGCTTATCGGTACTTTAGGTTACGTTATAGGAAACTACTGTGGTATTATAATAGGTAACTTCTTATTATAATATTAATCTCAATTATAATTTTATAAAAACATAGAATATTAATTGTTCAATACAACTCGATATTTAATTATCGACGAGTATTGGACAATTAAAAATATAATTTAAAATCTAAAAGGAAAGCGGGTTTTGTAAATGGTATTCGATTGTCATTCTGATTTATTCACTGATGTAACTGTAAAAATGTTAAAAGGTGAAAAAAATATTATAAAAAATCACCACCTAAAAAATTTACAAAAAGGTGGTTTAATTGGTGGTATATATGTAATTTGGATAGATCCACCTTACGATAAATGCCCTGAAGATAGAGCTAAACAAATAGTAACTGCTTTAACTGAAGAAATAAAAAACAACACTGATATTATAAATCAAGTTAAAGATTTTTCTGATTTCGAAAAAGGCTTTAAAGAAAATAAATTAAATATCCTAGTTGGTATGGAAGGTTTAAGCCACATAGGAGAAGATGTAGACAAATTACATTACTACCATGATGTAGTTGGAGCTAGACATGCAATGTTAACATGGAATGAACAAAACGCTCTAGCAACTGGTGTAGGTGGAGATCCTTCAAGAGGACTTACTGAAGCAGGTAAACGCGCAGTTAAAAAATTAGAAGAATTAAAAATGATAGTAGACGTTTCTCATGCAAACGAAAAATCATTCTGGGATATAATGGATGTAGCTACAACACCAATTATGGCATCACATTCAAATGCAAAACATTTTTCTTCTCATAGAAGAACTTTGACAGATGACCAAATTAAAGCAATCGCTCAAACTGGCGGTATAATAGGTATGAATGGATATAAAGAATTCGTAGATGATAAAAATCCTGAAGAAGCTGATGTTAAGAGATTAGTAGATCATATCGATTACATAGCTAATTTAGTTGGTATAGAATATATAGGCTGTGGATTTGACTATTCTGGTTTCTTAGATCCTGATTGTTTAGCTGCATTTTCAACTGACACTTCAAATCCTAATGTAATAGGTTTAAAGGTATTTGAAGATACACCTAATCTAATAACAGAACTACAAAATCGTGGATATTCAAAAGACGATATAGAAGCTATAGCTTATAAAAATGCATTTAGAGTTATAAAACAAGTTATTGGAGTTCCATCACTTCAATATTAATATTAATGTTTAAACATCAATCTTTATTGATTAAATAAATCTTTACATTTTCATTAATTAAAAGGGGGTGACCTAGAAAACGGTTACCCCCTTTTTAATGCTTAAATTCTGCTGTATTCGTTTTTTTATTAACAACCACTACACCCTTTATTTAGCCATCTAGTGGTACTTTCCTTTTCAAATTCCTATACATATAATGGGTATATAAATCATTATGAAAATATCATTAAAATTTAAATGTTATAGATAATAAATCGATTAGGAGAGATAAAAATGAAAAAGAAAGTTGTTGTTATAATGGGAGGTATTTCCTCAGAACGCGAAGTATCTCTAAATTCTGGCAAGGCTGCACTAGAAGCTATTGATAGAGATAAATACGATGTATACGAATTAGTAATAGATGATCCAATGGATGTTGTAAATAAAATGCCTTGTGATGTAGATTTTGCTTTAATAGTACTTCACGGCAAATATGGAGAAGATGGCACTATACAAGCTATGTTAGAATCTATGAATATCCCTTACTCAGGATGCGACCCTCTAACTAGCGGAATATGCATGAATAAGAATATGACAAAGAAGGTTTTAAAATCATCAAATATACCTACTGCTCCATGGGTAATAGCTAAATCAGTCGATTCAATCGATTACGATGCTATAGAAAAAATAGGCTATCCTGTTTTTATAAAGCCAAACAGCGGTGGCTCTAGTGTGGCAACCTTCAAGGTGGATAAAAAAGAAGATGTATATGAAGCAGTAAAAAAAGGACTAGAAGTAGACGATATAGTGATTATAGAATCATTTCTTCCAGGAGATGAATACACTTCTTTTATATTAAACGGTGAGGTCTACCCTACTATAAAAATAACATCGCCAAATGAGTTTTTCGATTATGAATCAAAATACGCAACTGGTGTAAAAGGTGCAACTGAAGAAGTCGTATATTTAGAAGATTCACTTCAAAATCAAGTAGATAGTATATCAGAAAAGTGCTGGGATGCATTTAACTGCAAGGCATTTGTAAGAGTAGATTTAATATTATCAAATGGAATATTCTATGTGCTAGAACTAAACACTCTTCCTGGAATGACAAAAACTAGTTTAATTCCAAAAAGTGCAAATGCTAGGGGCTTGTCATACAGCGATTTACTAGATAAAATAATAGAATACTCATTATAAGCGCTCGATTTTAAAATTATTAAATTATAAGAAAAAATAGACAATTATATTTTAATTTATTAGAATATAATTGTCTTTATTTTTTATACTAATTAATATCAATTTATCAAAAATTTTTGAATATAAGCTAAAGGAGGTATTTTTTTGTTATTTTCTAATTTTGAAATAGATTCTAAAAAACCAGTATATATCCAAATAAAAAACTACATAAAGGATTTAATGACAAAAGGGTTACTTCCAATAAATAGTAAGCTTCCTTCTACAAGAGAGCTATGCTCAATTTTAAATGTAAGCCGAAATAGTGTACTTAGTGCTTACGACGAATTAAAGACAGAAGGACTTGTATATTCTATAAAAGGCAAAGGTACTTTTGTCAAGGAGCAATCTTCAATAGCTACATCTAACTGGCAACTAGATTGGTCTTTATACGAAAACGACTACATAAAAACTTTAAATAAAATGGACTCTGCAAAGCACGAAATTCCTTGGAAATCAGATTTAATTTCTTTTAAAAGTATTTCTCCAGCTGGAGATCAATTCGATATGGAGGAGCTTAAAAGAGCCTTTTTAAATAGATTTAATTTAGAAGGACATAAGCTTTTAAACTACGGGTATGCCCAAGGATATAAGCCTCTAATCGATTTTTTATTTGAGTATATGTCAGGCAAAAATATAGATTCGACAAACAAAGATTTACTTATAACAAATGGATTTACTGAAGCATTAAATATTATAATATCATCCCTTACAAAGCCAGGAGATTATATTTTATGCGAAAATCCTACTCATAATGTATCTTTAAAGATTTTTAAATCTTATAATTTAAATGTACTTCCTATGAATTTGAACAAAAACAGCCTAGATTTTAAAGATATCGAAAAAACTATAAAGAATTATAAAGACAAAATAAAATTTGCATATATTACGCCTTCATACAACAATCCAACTGGAATAGTTTTATCTCCAAACGATAGATTTAAATTCTACAATATTATGAAGGAAAACAATATCGCAATAATAGAAGACGGATTTAATGAGGAGCTTCTGTACTCTAGCTCACATATATTCCCAATATGTTCCTTAGACAACAGAAACAACGGTGTAATATATATTGGAAGCTTTTCAAAAATATTATTTCCTGGAATCAGAATTGGATGGATACTTGCAGATAAAAATCTAATCAACCGCCTTATAAGTGTAAAAAGAGGCATCAATATGCATGTTTCCTTCTTAGATCAGGGAATTTTATACGACTATCTAAAAAACAGTAATTTTGAAAAATATATGAAAAAAATAAGAAAGTACTACGGCGATAAATTTAACTTTGCACTAGAATGCGTAAATAAATATATAGACTGTGAGTACGTTCTCGGAGATGGCGGTCTTCATTTATTTTTAAAATTAAAAGATATCGATACAAGACATTTGCTAGAAAGATGCTACGAAAAAGGCGTAATTTTCATGCCTGGCGATGTGTTTTATATAGATGAAGATCAAAAAAATTTCCTAAGACTTGGATTTTCAAGACTCGAAAAACACGAAATCAAAAAAGGAATAAAAATAATAGGACAAACTATTTTAGAAATGAAAAAGACAGACTAGCTCAATGTCTGTCTTTTTATTATTCAATCTTATCTCAATCAACTATTTAGTTAAAAATTCAACTACCTTTTCTAAGTACATTCCTCTAGAGCCTTTTACTAATATAGTATCTCCTTTTTGTAGGATATCCTTTAAGCTTTCCATAGCTAGCTCTTTAGTTTCAAAGTAGTGAATATTTTCTTTATTCATTCCGTTTTTTATAGCTTCTTCTACCATAAACTTAGCATCATTTCCTATTGCTATCAGTATATCTGCATATTGGCTAGCGAATTTTCCTACTTCTCTATGACCAAATTCTGCATAGCTTCCCATTTCGAACATATCACCTAATATAGCCACTTTTCTAGTTTCATATCTATTTAAAACCTTTAATGCTGCATTCATAGAGTCCACGCTTGCATTGTAAACTGAGTCTATTACTGCGTAATCATCTGTTTTTATTACGTCCATTCTAGATTTAGTTATTTCGAAGTTCTTAAGACCGCGTTTGATATCGTCTAGGCTTATACCTAAAGTTTGCCCAACTAATATAGCTGCCATTGCATTGTAGATATTGTGTTCTCCCACTGTTGGGATGTAGAATTCTTCTACCTTGCCGTCTATCATTGCATTGAAAGTTGTGTCGTTGTCATTCATGTTAAAATCTGTACAGTAGATTGTGTTGTCTTTTCCAAATCCAAAAGTTTTTAAGCTGTATTTTAAATCTTGACCCTTTAGAGTTGTAAGCATATCGTCGTCGCCATTTACTATCAATGTAGAATCTTCGTCGAAGTTTGTAGTTATTTCCATTTTTGCTTTGAATATACCTTCTCTAGATCCAAGCATTTCGATATGAGAAAGACCTATATTTGATATAACACCTATTTTAGGGTTTACTATATTTACTAGATATTCTATTTCATGGAAACCACTCATACCCATTTCGATTACAGCGCATTCGTAGCTTTCATCTAGATTTGTAAGAGTCATAGGAACTCCTGTTTCAGTGTTTAAGTTTTTCATGTTTTTAAGAGTTTTGTATTTACTAGATACTACTGCGTAAATCATATCTCTAGTAGAAGTTTTTCCTACACTACCTGTAACTCCTATATAAGGTATATCGAATTTTTCTTTGTAGTGTTTTGCTACATCTCCAAACGCAAATAATGTATTTTCAACTTCGATTACATTTACATTTTCGCTGTTTATTTCTATATTGTTGTCTTTATTTTTTACTATAGTCTTACATCCATTTTCTATTGCTGAATTTATAAATTTATGTGCGTCTACACTTTCTCCTACTAATGCGAAAAATGCACTGTTTTTATTTGCAAGTCTACTATCTATAACTAGTTCATTTATAGATTTTACTTCTTCACTTTTACTTGTTAAATCGCCTTTACTGGCACTTACTATTTCTTCTATAGATAAATAATTCATATTTAATCTTCTCTCCTCCTATTATTTCTCTAAAAAATTATACCATATATCTGCAATATTTTAATAATTTTATTGTCTACTGTCTTCTATTTCCTTCACGATTTTTCTCGCAAATGGTCCCAAAGTGTCGTCCATAAACGAACCTATTGTACCATTTAACACGCATTTAAACAATGCCTCCTGCCAAGACGTGTCCACATCTAGAGCATTTAATTTTTCTTTTAAATCCATACATGTAACTATCGCCTGTCTTGTCGCAGTTTGGACAGCTAGTGGAACCTTCTCTACGTCTCCACTTTCTACATAAGAAAAATCCTTGAAGATATATTTTATTTTCTCAACTATATCCTCATCCTCACTACCTATTACTATAGCTGAAGGTGCTTTAAATTTTTCTATCATAGAAGATTGACCTATTATTTTAGTTTCAACTATATTTATGCTTTTATACTTTTGTTTTATTAAATCGTCAACTGCTCCATTTGTAGACATGTTTAAAATGATAGCTTTATCTTTTGCTATCTCGCATATGCTCTCTACATTTTTATTTACCTCTGATTCTGGAAGTATTACAGCTACTATATCTGCATCAGCTAGTATATCTATTGATGTAGAGTATTTGCAATCTATACTTTTACTTAAAGCTTCGAGTTTTTCTTGATTTCTGTCTACAATTATTTTATTTACATCGTCGGGAAGCTTTTTAGCTACGACTGAGCCCATTTTACCACAACCTAAAACTCCTACATTCATAACCTTTCTCCTAATTTTCTATAATTTTCTATCTGTTATAAAACCATTTTTATAAAGTATCTCTAAAGATTCCTCTAATTCGTCTAAATTTGTAATTTCAAGAGAAATTGTAATATCCTTATCTTTTACAAGATTTAAAATTTCCATAATATCTAGATCACCTTTATTTATGCCAAGATGTGAATCTCTGTCGCCACAATTGTTGTGTATATGCATATGCTTTATGTATTTATTTAATATTTTCATCCATTCCATCACATCTATTTTAGAATATGCACTCACATGACCTACATCTAGACACATAGATGTTTTATCGTCTGCTATTTCCTCCATAAGCTCGTTTAATATAAAATAATCATCTTCAAATACATTTTCAATATGGACCTTTATACCGTCGTCTTTTTTGTCTTGAAGGAAATTTTGCCAAAATGTAGGCGCATTTTGCATCCACTCAATATAGCTATAAGTATTTGGATAGTATCCATTGTGATAAACCATATATTTTGCATTCATCTTTTTAGCGACATCGTACGCCTGTTGCATCCTATAATTTGTGACCTTAGATATTAATTCGTCGCGAGTACCTGGACAAAGCTCGACAAAAGGACCATGTATAGATATATCTATTTTTCCATATAAATCTCCCAATTCCTCTTTATAATTTTCTATAAACTCATCTTGTCTATCTAAGCAATATGGACTTGCAAATAATACAATTTCTAGACCAACGTCGTACTTTTCAAGTATGCCTTTTATTTTTTCTGTTTCTACTAATTGTGATATATATACTTTCATAGTTTTCCCCTTTCATTAAAGCTAGTTTCTAAATTTATTTATTTCCAAATCCCACATAAAATTCCAAAAATTAAAATTCTCTAATACTCGATATTTTATATTTATATTTTTATATTTTTATTTGTCAATATTATTAGTCTAATTTAGCGTTATGAGTTATAATATAATGTAGATTTTAATAAAGACAAATATTTATTACTTAAATTTTATACCTTGATGGTAATCTTTACAATAATTTTATCGTCAAGTATTCAAATTAAAATTTTATATAAAGGTGAGATCGATGAATTTAATAACATTAGAAAATATTAGCAAAAGTTACTCTGAAAAAAAATTACTGGAGAATATCTCTCTAGGAATAAACGATAAAGAAAAAATCGGATTAATCGGTGTAAACGGAACAGGTAAATCTACTCTACTTAAAATAATAGCTGGAGCTGAGATAGAAGATAGCGGAACTATCACAAAGGCAAACAAGGTTAGAATCGAATACCTTCCACAAAACCCTTACTACGATGAAAACGCAACTGTTCTAGAACAGGTTTTCAAGGGGACTTGTGAAGAAATGAAGATAATAGGAGATTATCAGGACATCCTAGACAAAATCAACAAATCTTACGATGAAAAGCTAAACGAAAAGCTTCTAAAATTACAGGAAAAAATGGATGCTCTAAACCTTTGGGACTTAGAAAGCAGCGCAAAAACTGTCTTGACAAAGCTAGGAATTACGGATTTCAATCAAAAGGTAGAAGAGCTTTCAGGTGGACAGAGAAAAAGAGTTTCTCTAGCA
>NZ_JALEXO010000197.1 GCF_022780145.1 Intestinibacter sp. | reverse complement strand
CTTTTAAACTAAAATATGAAATTTATTTATACATTCTTGCACTAATTCAGTTTCGATCACCCTAAGGTGAAGAGCTCTTTTAAACAAGAAACATTCATAGAACATATGGAAGCTAGTCAAAAGGGTTTCGATCACCCTAAGGTGAAGAGCTCTTTTAAACCTATACAGAGAATAATAGATTTAAACTATTGTTCGGATCGTTTCGATCACCCTAAGGTGAAGAGCTCTTTTAAACGTTTATGATTCTTGGTTTATCAGCCTGACAAGGCGTAGGTTTCGATCACCCTAAGGTGAAGAGCTCTTTTAAACAAGAGAATCATCTATAAATGTAAGATATTATGAAGAAGTTTCGATCACCCTAAGGTGAAGAGCTCTTTTAAACAAGACTATGGTTGGGACTATAGTATTTCAGAAAAATTAGAAGTTTCGATCACCCTAAGGTGAAGAGCTCTTTTAAACCCCTAGAATTTTAGCCCTTGCAATTACTAGCTTTGAGACCCACGTTGCGGGGTACAACTTTTTCCTTACATATAAATTTTATTATACATACTCAAAAGTACCTCAAACCGTTGGTATTACTGCTGCGTGGGACTTTGAAAATTTAATAAAGCAAAATCACTAATTTACTTTATTATTTTAATCTATAATACCAATACAATTCAAAATAGATTTAAAAAATTAACCTATAAAAAATAGTATTTCATATTAATATGTATAACTATAGTATATCACAAAAAACATTGAAATTTCAACATTATATACCTATTTACCGTTCCTAAGATTCCTAAAAAACTTCTTTATCATATCCACCACATAATAAACAGAATTAGTAATCCCATCAGTATACTTATCATACAAAATATGAGTCTTAACCTCGCTGTCCTTAATCACAGTATAATTACAAAGCACATCATCAGATATCTCCACGATCTCGCCATTTTCAAGCTTCACGACATAAATCACATCATCTAACAAGACATCAGTCATCTTCTTCTCCCTAGTTTTACACTCTATAACAGTTCCCTTCAAATAATTCTTAAAAACATATCCCTTGCTAATCAATATTTTTTGTCCAACTTCCATTTTTTATACCTCCTTGTCTATGTGGCAGCTTTTATGTGAAAATAAATTTGGTTTTACCTGGCAGAGAATTATCCCGATAAATATCAGCAAGCAGCCGACAACCATCTTAATCGTAAGTGTTTCCTTTAAAATTGTTATTGCGAATAATGTCGCAAATATAGTCTGTGAGGAAAGTATAAGCGATGCATTGACTGGCTTTGTGTATTTTTGGCATATATTTTGCAGAGATAGCGTAATCAATGTGCTTATAAATCCCAAAAATAAAATTCCAAATACACTTAATTTTGTAAGTCTAGAGAAGTCATAAGCTCCCTCCATTAAAAATGCCGTAATACCTCCCAATACAGCACATGTCAAAATCTGCACGATCACCAAAATCATAGGGTCGATTTTCTCTGTGTATCTATCTATATAAATCATATGCATGCTAAATCCAAAGGCTCCAAGTAGTGTTATCAAATCGCCAAATCCCATGGTAAAATTCTCCTTCAAAGACAAAAATCCAACACCGATCATAACTATTATCCCAGCTGATATCTGGTAAATATCTGGTCTATTTTTACTTATCGCCCAATACAAAAATGGAACCATCACGACATCCGTTACAGATAGAAATGAACTATTACTAGCAGTTGTGTACTCAAGCCCTATATTCTGTGCCAAATAACCGATATACGCAAATAAGCCCAGCACCATACCACATATGAGATCTTCTTTTTTTATCTGCTTTAATTTATTAAAAAATATCACGACAAGCGCAATTGATGCAATAATAAATCTAAATGCAATCGTATAAAATGGAGGAATTGACCCCACTGTAAATTTTATAGCGATAAACGCAAATCCCCATATAATGGCTACTAAAACTAGCCCTATATTAGAAAATAATTCCTTATTTTTTATATTTAAATTCAAATCTATCACCCAACTTTCTGATATGTAATTATATTAACATAATTTATGGGGATATAGTAATTTTTAGATAAAAAAATGTTACAAGAGTATTTGGACTCTTGTAACACTTTTTATTTAGCATCATTAGTATCATATAAAAATGCCGGTACAGAATTGTAGATATGTTTATCTCCAACTACTAATAGTAAATCTCCAACTAAAAATTCTATATATGGTCCTGGAGAGATTATAAGTTCTTCGCCTCTTTTTACAGCAACAATTGTTGCACCTGTATTTTGCCAGAATTTAGTTTCACCTGCTGTTTTTCCTATGTACTTGCAGTTTTCTTCAATATTGAATTGAACTGGAACTAGTGGATTTATAATTTCTAGTCTGTTTGAATAGTCGATAATCTTGTTTAGAGTATCTACTATTTCGTTTTCAAGTTTTGATTTTTCACTTAGCAATTTGTATAAACTGCTTTTGTAAGATGAAATATTTGTAATATCTTGGTATTTTTTTATGAATGATAGCGCTTTTTTAGAAGAAAGTACGATAACTCCTTTGCCTTTGACACTTTCGACAATTTTTATATCTTCTAGAAGCTTTATAGCACGTCTGATAGTTTCTGGAGAAACGTTGTATTTTCCAGCTAAAACAGAGCGTCCATATAGAGTACTGCCTTCTACTATACTTCCTGTATAGATTTTGTTTGCCAAATCTAACGCAATTTTTTGATAGATTGGCATAGTGTAATTATCTTGCATTTTCCCACCCCCTCATGATAACGATTTTGAATAACCTTAATTACTATTTTATAACTATTAAATTAATATGCAATACAAAAAATAAAAAAACTTAGAGATTTTTTTTAACATATAAAGAACAAACAAAAAAATATAAAAATTATATGAATATAAATGGAAAATCAGGGAAATATATTTAATATCTATGGTTTGACGAATAAAAAAATAAACGATAAAATAATATGCTGGAGTGTATAATTGAAATCGATATTATAGATAATTTATTAAGGAGGAATTTTGTAATGGACAAAGTAATCAAATCGAACAGAATAAAAGGAATACTCTGCATAATTGCCTCTGCGTGTGGATTTGCAGTTATGTCGGCGTTTATAAAGATGGCGGGCGATTTGCCGAGCTTTCAAAAGACCTTTTTTAGAAATCTAGTAGCAGCACTTCTAGCTCTATATTTAATAATAAAGCACAAGGGAAGCTTAGTAGGGAAGAAGGAGAACAGAAAGGTACTAGTTTTAAGATCTCTATTTGGGACTATAGGTATAGTATGTAACTACTACGCAGTGGATAGACTTGTGCTATCAGATGCCAATATGTTGAATAAATTAAGTCCGTTTTTAGTCGTTATTTTCTGCGCTTTGTTTTTAAAGGAAAAAATAAATTTAAAGCAAATTACGATGATAACAGTAGCCTTTATAGGAGCTTTATTTATAATAAAGCCAAGCTTTAACGTGCAGGTGATACCTTATCTAGTCGGAGTGATGGGAGCAATATTTGCAGCGCTTGCCTATACATGTGTCAGGGTTTTAGGTAATAAGGAGGATTACTATACAATAGTATTTTTCTTCTCAACTTTTTCGCTTATAGTTATTTTACCGGTATTTTTAGCTGTTTATAAGCCGATGACACTTATGCAACTTGTTTACTTGTTACTTGCAGGAGTGTCAGCGAGTGTCGGTCAATTTGGAATTACGCTTGCTTATAAATATGCACCAGCCAAGGAAATTTCTATATACGACTACAGTGGAATAATTTGTTCTGCTGTTTTAGGAATAGTATTTTTCAACGAAAGCCCAGATATGATAAGTATATTGGGTTATCTAGTAGTATTTGCAGCGGCATTTTATATGTTTTTATACAACAAAAAATTAGATAAACAGGACAATCAAAGAAAAAATATATTATAATTAAATGGTACGGAAATTTAGCACTTTAAGAAAAGGGGAATTTATATGGGAAAAGTAAAACTAGCTATTATAGGTACAGGTCTTAGAGGAGCCTATACATATGCTCCACTTGTAGAAAAGTACAAGGACAAATGTGAAATAGTAGCTTTTGTAGAAAATAAAAAGGGAAGAAGAGACTCATTTTTAGAAAAATACCCTGTCGATGAGGAAATGGTATTTGATAGCTTAAATGATTTCATCGCGCACGACAAAGTTGCCGACGCTGTGATAATATCACATTACGACCTTTTACATTACGATACAGCTCAGCTAGCTCTAGTCAGAGGATACGATGTTTTAGTCGAAACTCCCGCAGCAAATAGCTTAGACGGACTTGTCCATCTAAAGGAGTTTGCTGATAAAAATAGCGATAAACTTTTTATGGTAGCTTATAATAATAAATATTCAAATTTTTACAATAAATTACAAGAAATCGTGGACAGCGGGGACTTAGGCAATCTAGTAAATATTTCATACAATGTCGACATCGGATATAAAAGCTTCATCCACAATTACGTAAGAGGAAATTGGAGAATAACTAGCGATACAGCTGCAATCATGCTTACAAGTAGCTGTCAGGATATAGACACTATGATAAAATTATCAGGTGGAAGCTGTGAAAAGGTAGCTTGTTTTTCTGATTTAAGAGTATTTAATTGGGATAATTTCAATACTAAAATGAGTGAAAGCTGCTTTAGATGTTTAGAAGAGGAAAAATGTCCTTTCTCAGCTAAGAAAATGTATTTAAATGAAGATCAATTTGAAAACAAGGCAGTTCACGTAAATCCTACAAAGGAAAACCTTGAAGAAATATTAAAAGAAGGTCCTTATGGAAAATGCGTTTTCTACTGCGACAACGATGTATCTGACAATTTAACTAGCATATTTAAATTCGACAATAAAGTAACTGCAAACTTCAATATAAACGCATTCACAGGTGAAAGTGACAAAAAAATAAGACTGTTCTTCAAAGAAGGTGAAGTAGAGGCTTCATATAAAGATAAACAAATAAAAATCAAAAAATTCTTAAATGGCGAAGAACAAGTATTAAATATAGAAGAGGAAGATGTAGACGAAAAGCTATTTGTAGATTTTATAAATAGAGTACAAGATAATAACTTAGATTCATGCGTCGCATCTGTAGGTGAGGTTATAGAAAGTCACGTAGCTACATTCGCGGCAGAATTTGCCAACGTCAGCAATACTGTGGTAGATGTAAAATCATTCTTCAATAATGCAGTAGATATGACTAAGCAAATAGAAAATATTATTTTCTAAGAAAATTTAATTTTTTATGCTATAAAAATAAGAGGTATGAGCAAAATAATGTTAAATACTTTATTTTCTCTTACCTCTTTTAAAATAAAATTATATATCTTTAGATCTAGGGAGTTACTAAAAACAACAATATAATAAAAACTAATAAAAGTCTAAATGACAATTCACACCTCCTGAGCTATTTATATATAATATTATTTAAATTGAAAAATATAACAAATAATCAATAATTAATAGAGCAATTTATGGTATAATCTTATGAAGGTTATTTTTTACAGGCAGGAGGGATTTAGATGTCAGATGATAGAATAATAGATTTTAACGAATTAAAAAATAAAGTCAAAGAAACTGACATAGACAAATTTGAAAATTATATGTATGAGCTTTATTTTTCGGTGGCAGACGGAAGCATGACTATGTCGGAGTTTACATCAAAAATATACGATTATATGAGAGAAAACAATATATCTAATGAAAAATTTATGAATATACAAAAGAAACTACTAGAAAGATATGGAGTAGATGAAGCCGAAATAGAAAGACAGCTAAAAAGCATGGGTATAAATCCAAATGATTTAAACAGCATGGGTTCTATGAATATAAACGATATAAGAAATTATACTATGAATGCAAATAACAACAGCCAAGAGCCAAAGGTAGAAGTGGTGTCTAAGGACGATATAAAAGAAACAATTGTGAAGAATTCAGATTTTTACAATAAATTTTCAAAAAGATTGGAATACGATAGCTTCATAATAAGCCATCTAAAAAACGATGTAAACGACCTTAAAATCGTAATAAATAAAGAAAAGGTAACATTGATGAGTGCAGGAAGTATCAACTTAGTCGATTCACAATTAAATGAATTTTTACTAGATTACAAAAATATGATAGGTAAGAAAATGAAGGTTACAATTTGCGAAAACTGTAAAGAATACGATTACTAGAAATAAACGACGATGGAATTTTCCATTGTCGTCGTTTTTTAAAGAAAGAAGGCCTACAAAATAGAGTAATATCTATTATATAGGCCTTCTTTCTTTTGAAGTGTGTGTTTTTAGTTATTTATAATGAAAATTTCTTAATTAGCTTAACACCATTTTGAAGCATACTATTTAAAAATACTATGTTCAAAAGATCTCCTGGATGAACAAATGGTATATCATATGTATCTACCAAATTCATAGGGACTACGATGTTTTTGTTAATATTTTTTTCATTAAAATAAGCCTTTAGAGTCACTGCAAACTGATATATACATATATCTGTACAGTCACCAACAACCACTACATTATCTATATCGTCCAATATATTAACATCCATAGCAAAGAATCCGTTTGTAGAATTTTTTGGTATAATTTCGAGGTTTTTAATATTTAAAAGTTCATCTACCACCTTACATTCTTCAGTATCTACTAGACAGTGCTCTGGGTAGCTATTTAATTCTACAGAATTCTTATCGTGTGTATCTGTAAAGGCTATAATTTTGTTTAACTTCTCCTCCAAAGGTTTTACAAATTCATAGATAGGAGTTATAAGAGATTTTATCCTATCAGAATATAGAGCTCCTTCTTTGGCAAATCCGTTGTTTATATCTACTATAAATAAAGCAGTTTTACTTAGATCGTAGTCAGCTAAATTTTCAATAGGTAAATTATCTAAGTTTTTTTGTAAAACTTCAAATTCCATAAGTATATTATCCATTTGTAACCTCCACAATAATTTAATAAAATTGTATAATTTTCTTTTAAATATGTCAATAGGTATTGCTAATTTATTGTATTAATTGTTTAATATATAGTATTTTTACAATTGTAATATTAGCTTTCAAAAGTTAATCATTGACAATAGTATTTATTATTTTAGGGTAGTTTGTAAAAATACCGTCTACCTTGAACTTTATGAGCTTTCTCATTATAGTTATAGAATTGACAGTGTAAACCTGTACTAAAATGTCCTTTTTATGAGCTTCGTCTACAAATTCCTTGTTCACTAGATCGTAAGAAGGATGTATATAAGTGCATTTGCAGTCCTTGCATGTTTTTAATGCTTTTTTTAAGCCACCTCGTTTAAATGTAAGGGCGCTTACTAAATAAGCAGTTTTGATTTTGCTGTTTAGCTTGCTCAATTTTTTTAGGCTTTTTACGTTGAAAGTTGATATTACGACTCTGTTTTCCATTTTGTATTTTTTGACTAATGCCACAAC
>NZ_JALEXO010000327.1 GCF_022780145.1 Intestinibacter sp. | reverse complement strand
TTGCAAAAGTATCACCTACATAATATGTGTCTTTTGGATCTAAATCCATTTTTTCCTCTACATATTTAAATATATCTTTGTGTGGTTTTGGCAAAATAGAACCACCTGCTACAAATATATCATCCTCTTTAATCCATTTTTTTACGCCTAGATTTCTTATTTTTTTCATCTGATGGTCTACTTCGCCGTTTGTGATTATACCTACTTTTAAGCCATGTTCTTTTGCAAAATCTAAAACTTCCCTAATCCCTTCTAATAGTTCGATTTTATTTTGATTTGATAAATATTGTTGTTGAAATTCTAATGCTTGTTCTTCATCGATATGCACTCCATAATCTTGAAGTGATCTTGTAATTCTTTGTATTTGTAAATCTCTCATTGTCATGCTTCCATGTTGTATTAATTCAAATATTTCATCACTGTACTTACGATATTTTTTGTGTAAATCTTCTATAGGTATATCGTATTTATCCCCAAACATATTGTTATATGTGTCTTCAAATGGTTTCATCAAATTGTACAAAGTGTCATCCACATCAAAAATTAAATTCATCTTATTCCTCCCAAATAATTTTCATACTGTCATTACAAAAGCACAAAAGCCCAAATTCTTTAGCTTTTGTGCTTTTTCAAATTCTATAATAATTCAGACGATATAATATCTGTATCAAATGGAGTCACTATCCTAGCCTCATAAGTTTCTATCTCCTTATCGATATACTCCTCTACACCGGCTTCATTTCCATCCTCATCAAACACAGCTCTCGTCTTTACAACATCTACTTCTCTAGTTCTGATTATATCATCAGTGTCAAGTAATTCGTCTTTTCTATCAGTAAATATCACATCAGCTTCACTGATATTTTCCACTAACTCGCCCCTTGCTGCCACATTTAACTTGACTAGCTTGTCCATTGTAGGCTTGCGAGAGTTTAAGATGTTTTTAACTATCATATTAGTTGTATTTTTTCGGGATTTTATATTATTTATAGGATATAAATTGTAGTAGTCTATATCACACCATACGATTTGATTTGCCATCACATCTATTACATACGGCAATGATACAGTAGTTCCTGTCGTCAAATCTCCTTTGAATTTTACAAATGAAGGATTATATGCTGTATTTAAATTTTCATCTATATCCATATATCCGACGAAGCATTCAGGCAATTCATAGAATTTTTCGTAAGTATACGCATTTACAACTACACAAATATAATAGCAATTAGAATTTATTTTTTCTAAATCTATATCTATATATTCAGTTGCGCCTTCAGGAGCTGGTGCACTTCTGACATCCCCCGAATGTACGCAACCATCGATTTTCATATTAAAATACGATACATTATCTATTCTCTTAAAATCCTCATCGTACAGTATTATGCTCAAGTCTAAATCTGTATGAGGTCTTCCATCTAGCCAATGTAAAAATAGTCTTATTTTTTTGTTTTCGATGTTTATTCTAGATCCTCTTTCAAGTGGCATCAATGTCTTAGAAGCATCTCTCATCTTCAGAGGCGCTATATAATTTTCCAAATTTTTATCTATAAATACTTTTCCTAGAGGCTCTTTTTTAGATAATATTTCTATTATTTTATTTCGTATGGCAGTAGTCGCGTAATTGCATACTTTTTCGTCTAATTCTACTAAATTATTTTCTATCCCATAGACCTTAGCCATTTGTCCCTTAGGATAGAATATTCTATCTGATTTTATATCAGATCTATGTGAAAAATATTCTTCTATTGAAATCAATGTAGATACAGGTATATTGTCAGCTAATTTTATAAATCTATCTATTACTTCGATTGAATCATACTCCAATTCCTTTGCCAATACTAAAATTCTATTCAAGCTTCGTGCAAATTCTCCAGGTCTGCTTTGTAGTAATTCCAACGCACCTGATATATCTTTATTTTTGAAAAGCATCTCTCTTTTGTGATTAAATGTTTCCTTTTTTATTTTCTTCTCTTCGTTTCTAAGCATATCAAATGATTTGAAGGCTTTAGGATATTTTTCTCTGTATTCGCCTGGATGTATTCTCTCTCCTAGTCTTAGATACATTTGTTTATGTCTAAGCAGGTCCTCTGGATTGATTTTGCAGCTATTGAATAACTCTAATATCATTTTTCTCTCTTTTCGCTTGAAATTTTTAAAATATGTATTTTCTGCTAATGATATGTCTCCCTCTGATAGTGCTACAGCTAGTCTCAATACGTCTGTGTATGTCTTAAATAAATGAGCAAATTCCTGTGTATTAACTCCTTTGCTCAATAGCAACTTCACTATGTAGACCATATTTTCTTTAAATAAAATAGACTCTGGTAGCATAGCTTTTATATTAGAATAATTGTAGTCAAATAAAATATCTAAATCTTCTCTGTCTTGCTCACTGTAGGCTGTTTTTGCGTTGATTATGTTTTTAGTTAAATTATTTATATCTTCTGGAAAGGCTATATCTATAGGCTTTAACTTCGTATTTATTCGCTTCGCTTCGTCTTTGATTTCATTTTCAACTATGCCAAACACTTCCAAAACCTTGTTGAATTTTTCTCTATCAAATTCCAACTCTGCATATATAATGTTGAATATTATTGTATCGACAAAGTTCATAGATAATACTGTCTCAGGAAAATTTGGAAATAGAGGCTTCATATTTTCTGCATTTCCTATCATCTTGTTTATGTTGTCTATTAAAAAATCTTGTACTTCTAATATATATTTTTCTGTTGTCATCATCAAATGATTCATCAGCTTGTAGGATAATCTATATCCTAATTGCATTAAATTGCTGTTTAATACAGATATATACGGTTTTAAATTTTTATTGAATTGTCCATCGGCGATATCCGATAATAGAATTTGTTGTTTTCTTCTCAAGATTACTTTATTTATATCTAGATTTTTCATAATGATTTCTCCTTAATTAAACAAGAAAAGCTATAGTTTAAAATTTTTATCATTTAATAAATTATGATAAATAGTAACTATAGCTTTATCTTTTATGGCAACTATATTTTCTAAATTCTTTGAGCTGGTTGGCTTTATATTCCTAATAGAAGGAAGAAAATATATATCCATAATTATCTTATACAATACGTTATATGAAAAATCAAGTTTTTTAATATATTTTTATCTAGAAATTTTTCCAACACCCTCATACATGAGCTTCTCGACATCCCTAAGCTCAACTAAGTTAGCATCTCCTTGTATACTGTGCTTAAGTGCAGATGCGCATGTCGCAAATTCGCATACGTATTTTGGGTCTTTTTTATTTATAATAGAGTAGATTATTCCAGCGCTTAAACTGTCTCCTCCGCCTACTCTATCTACTATACTGTCTATGTTTATTTTATTAGATAAATAAAGTATTCCGTCAGTATAGTAGTTGCATTGTAATTTGTTTACTGAAGAGGATTCTATCTCTCTATGTGATGAGAATATGTGTTTTATGTTAGGGTAAGTTTTACTTATCTCATCGTAATAATATTTTAATTTTTCGTGCTTATCTTCTGATTCACAGTTCATAAGCAGTATGTTTTCT
>NZ_JALEXO010000316.1 GCF_022780145.1 Intestinibacter sp. | reverse complement strand
TAAACTAAAGTTACTATTAGCTTTACTACAGAATTCATACTATGTATGATGCTATCTTGCTTTCCTAAGTCGTCAATTGTATTTAATTTGTAAATAGAATCACTAAAAGTAGACATTTAAAACTTCTCCCTCAATTTATTACGCATGTTTTTTAGAATTTTTAACCTTACTTGCACCAAATCCTATTAATGCTACAAGACCTAGTGTTATACCAGATCCTATTAAACCAGAAACTGTAGTGCCTGCAGTATTTTCTGAATCTGACTTAAATGCATAATCAGGTAAAAATGCAGTAGATTCTTGAACTGAGCCAAGAGCATCTGACACACTATTGCTTCTATCTAATTCAGTACTTCCTGTTACTTTTTCTATTGACCATTCAAGTCCATCTGGATTAGATGATGCAACTAATGATAATCCTCCACCTATTAAAGCAGTTACAACTACTAAAACTAGAGCAACCTTCTTAACACTTACATTTTCTTTTACATTACTTCCATCGTATCCAACAAGTAGCTCTGGTTTTGCATTGTAGATAAATATAAGCACACAACCTGTAAGTACACCTTCAACTGCACCTATTGCTAAATGTATAGGTTGCATCAAAACTACGAAAGTAGTAAATGGTAATTCTGTTACACCTGATAGCATAGTTTCAAAAACAACACCAAATGCTCCTAATTGCAATGAAACTACAACTGATATAATTGAAGCAATCATGATTTTAGTTGGAGTAAATCCATTTTTTAATATTTTTCTATAAATTAAAGGGAAACCTATGAAACAAGCAAAAAGTCCCATATTGACCATATTACATCCTAGAGCTAAAAGCCCACCATCTGCGAAGAATAAACATTGAATTAATAATACCGAAGCTATTGTCAAGAATCCTGCTTCAGGTCCTAATAATGACGCCAAAAGTATACCTCCACCGATATGTCCACTAGATCCAGTTCCAGGTATAGTGAAGTTTATCATTTGTGCTGCGAAAACAAATGCACCAAGCACTCCCATTAGAGGAATCTTTTTATCGAAACTCACTGATTTTGGAGAATTTAAATCCTTAGATTCTCCCTTTGATAATTTTCTTGCTGAATAAGCTATTGTTCCTGCTGCTGCAACCCACATAACTCCACCAACTGCTGGTGATAATAAAGCGTCTGCCATATGCATAAATATCATCTCCTCTTAAAATAATTAACCCTTTTTACAAACAAAAAAACCACAAAAACATATAGTTCTCTTAGAACTTATAAGCCTTCGTGGTTTAATTATCATATATACTATTTTATTTTATTTAATATAAAGTCTAACACTATAAACATTTATTGTCAACGATTCTAGCGCAACTCAAATATAAAATTAACTATATAATTTTATATGCATTATAAAAAACTATTGATTATTCTTAGAAAACAAATTATTATATACCTATAGGGGTATACCTATATAACTTTATATCATATAGATAAATGTATTTAATAGGGAGGAAATCATGCAATTTTTCAAATCAGAAACACAGAGAAAAATTCCTTTTATTATTATTTCTACTATAACTTTATTACTGAGCTTATTTAGTTCAATCAACGAAGCTATTCACTTCAACCTAGCTTGGATATCTATAATTCTATGCGGTCTTCCAATTATAAAAGAAGCCATCATAGGATTATGTACAGAATTCGATATAAAAGCCGATGTCTTAGTATCTATGGCTCTAATCGCATCTGTAATAATAGGCGAAACATTCGCAGCTGGCGAAATCGCAGTCATAATGACTATAGGTGCACTACTTGAAGACTTGACAGTTCAAAAAGCACAATCAGGAATCGAAAATCTAATAAAGTTGACACCTCAAAAGGCTAGAGTTATAAGAAATGGAAAAGAGGTTTTAATCGAAGCAGACGATGTGCAAATAGACGATATCGTCAGAGTTATCGCGGGTGAAACAATTCCAGTAGATGGAATTATAATAAAGGGTGAAGGCGCTATAGATGAATCTATAATGAATGGGGAATCGCTTCCAGTAGATAAAGGAGTCGGCGATGAGGTTTTAAGCGGAACTATAAACCAATTTTCTACCTTCGACATTAGAGCTACCAAAACATCTAATGACAGCTCACTAAAGAGAATGATTAGACTTGTAGAAGAAGCAGACGCTGCAAAAGCTCCTATTGTAAGCTTGACAGATAGATGGGCTACATGGATAGTAGTCATCGCATTAGTATCTTCTGTAGGAACTTTTTTAGTTACTCACCAAATACTTAGATCTGTAACTATACTCGTTGTATTTTGTCCTTGCGCATTAGTATTAGCCACTCCTACAGCTATAATGGCAGGAATCGGCAATGCCACAAAATACGGCATACTTATAAAGGGCGGCGATATTGTAGAGAGATTGTCTAAAATAAAAAATAT
>NZ_JALEXO010000300.1 GCF_022780145.1 Intestinibacter sp. | reverse complement strand
ATGAGCCTAAGGTTATATTGATGGATGAACCTGATTCAGGGTTAGATGTAAAAAGCTGTAGAGAACTATATGAGATTTTATCTAAATTAGTCGCAGATAAGGACAGCACTATTTTAGTAATAACTCACAATACTCATATGGCGTGCAAATACCCTTATATAGACGACCTTTTATTTATGGCATCACAGGGTAGAATATGCTTTTATGGAGAAAAGGACGAAGCACTTAAATACTTCAATATAAGTGATTTAGACGATATATACAATGCAGTTGAAAATAACCAAGATCATTTTGTACAAAAGTACAATAATTTAATAAATGGGGGAATTTAAAATATGGGAGTTATAATAAAAAACTACGTAAAAAACTTGAAAAATGAGAAAGCACATTATATATTTATAGGATTTCCTTTGATTATTTCTATATGTGTTGGTTTAACTTTAAAAGGCAAGATGTTTGAAAATTACGCAGAGACTAGATCTAGATTATTTGCAATAGTCTGTATAGCTATATGGATTGGGTTGTTTAATTCAGTACTTGAAATATGTAAAGAGAGATCTAGTATAAAGATGGATTTAGATAGTGGATTTAAAGCAAGTGAGTTATTTATATCTAGATTTTTAGTTCATGCAGTTATATGTTTGTTTCAAGCGATTATAATATTTATAATATGTACAATTTTTGTGGATTTTCCTAAAGAAGGAGCTGTAACTAGTATTTCAGCTGTAGAATATGTACTATCTATATTTTTAATAACATTTAGTGCAGATATTATGGGACTTTTAATTTCTTCACTATGTCCAAGTAACGATATCGCCAATAGAAGCTTACCGTTTATATTGATGGTGCAATTTATATTTTCAGGGCAATTATTTGAGCTTGGAAAGACATTAGATAAGGTATCAAAATTTACTATAAGCAAGTGGGGAATGGATTTACTAGGCTCAATAGGAAATATAACTGACTTGACAGTAGCAATGCCTTTAGAACAGAAAGTGTTAGATGCTTTTGAATATACATCAGCCCATGTAATGCATTTATGGGCAATATTATTATTATTTATAGTAATATTTTCTGTTTTATCTATATTTTTTATAAATAGAATAAAATTTGAGAAAAAATAAAAATAAAGACCTATGAAATGTTTTCAATAATTTTTCATAGGTCTTTTAAATTTTAAGAGGATAATTCTCTTAGATATGTAAATAAATAAATTATAATAATTACTATCAATAAAGGGGTAAAGTGGTCGACATAAAAATCATAATAAGTGTAATTTGAATTTTTATCTATTAAAATATTTGATACTAGATATATTTTGTTAAATTGCAAAAACATGTAAGTAAAAATACCAGCAAAAAGCCCGTGTAAAAATTTTGAGAATATGTACAAGCTAACTTTTATATCTGTTTTACCGATGAAGCTAGAACATTGGGCTAATATAGATAATCCACTAAATGCTATCAAAAAACTGCAAAATGAAATCAAAAGTGTGTAGGATATATTGTCTATTTGACTTAAATTATTACATCCTATAGTCATCTCAAATAATCCACTTATAAATGCCCCTACGATATTTGGTGTAATTTTAAATGGAGCTAAGAAAATACATATAAATCTGGATACGAAGTCTATTATTTTAAAATGATACAGTATTTCAAAAAAAACCGAAAAGATAATTACAAATCCACCTATAGTGAGGAGAGTATTTACTCCATTTACGACTGATTTTCCAAAACATACGAAAAAATCCTCGGACTTTGAGCTGTTGTATACTATTTCTTTGATATCGCTTAAAATATTGTTATTATGGGGGAATTTTTTTTCTCTGCCGTAATTTCTAAAAATTAGTCCAACTGATAAAGCTGCTAAATAGTGGCAAATAAGCATTAAATAGCCGATTTTAGGATTTTTAAGCATGCCAGTACCCACACTTCCAATTATAAATAATGGACCAGAAGTCGAGCAAAAGGATACTAATCGCTGCCCTTCGTATTTAGAAATTTTATTTTCTAATCTTAGATCACTTGCAAATTTTGAGCCCACAGGATATCCAGATACCATGGATATAGCAAAAATAAGTCCCGATTTACCGCTTACATTAAAAATTTTTTGTGTTAGAGGATTAATTAATATGCCGAGAATGTCGACAATTTTTAATGAAGTTATTAAATTAGCTCCTATAATAAATGGTAGAAGGGACGGCATTAGAATATTTATCCAAATGGAGATTCCCTCTTTTGCAGCTTTTATTGCTGTTTTAGGCGCGAGTATTATTCCTAAAATAATAAAGCATACTATTAATTTAGGCGCAAAAAAAATTATTATTTTTTTTAATTTCATATTTTCACCTTGCTTTTAATATTATAATTTATTATATTTTTTATAATAAAAAAATATGATTAAAATAAAATTTTAAATATCAAAATAAAACTATATTTATATATAAAAATATTATTTGCTATATTATTTAAAAAAAACTATAATAATAATATAAGGATAGAGAGGATAAGAAAAATGTTTAATAATATTTCAAATAAAAAAGTTTACGAACAAGTAATAGAACAAATTCAAAATAATATAATGGAGGGGATTTTTAAAAAAGGAGATAAGCTTCCATCAGAAAGAGAGCTATCAGAAAAGATGGGGGTTAGTAGGACTTCTATAAGAGAAGCGCTTAGAGTACTTGAAACAATGGGCGTAGTAGAAAGCAGACAAGGTGAAGGAAACTTCATATGCTCTAATATAGAAAAGTCTTTATTACAGCCTTTATCTATGATGTTTAAATTAAACAACGGTAGCTTCAGCGATATATATGAGCTTAGAAGTATTTTAGAGATAGAATGTGCTAGATTATCAGCTATAAGAGCGACTGATATGGATTGTAGAGAGCTTTTAAGCGTTGTAGAAGAAATGGAACAAGAAACTTTTGGCGAAAATAGATATGAAATTTTGGTGGAATTAGACAAAAAATTTCACAATACTCTATCTGATATAAGCAAAAATTACCTTATTGAGAGTTTATTCTCGACTATATCTAATTTATTTGAAAAATTTATAGAAGATGCTAGATACAAAATAATTTTATTCGATTCAGAACAGGCAAATAAAAGCTTACTGATTCAGCATAAAAAGATTTGTGAATCTATTATCAAAAAAAATCAAGATATGGCGGTAGAAGCCATGAGAGAACACATGGAATATGTAATGGAAAATGCTGTGAAGTAGTTAAAAAAACACAACTTCAGAGAGTTAAAAAATCCTTCTAATTTTCCAATGGTATAATTTTTTTTTATTTTCAAAAAAATTTTTATATTTAAAATGATGTTAATAAATAAACAATTGTTGATTTGAAAAAAAATTTATACTATTATTAAAACATAAGTGGTAATACCACAGACCACTACTGGAACGACCAGTAATACAGGGAGGATAAATTTAATGAATGATTACATGTTATTTGGAATTGCAATGATTCCAGTTTTATGGCTTATAGTATCTTTAGGTTTATTAAAGATGCCGGCGCATAAAACTTGTTCTTTCACAGTAATATTAACCTTGGCTATTGCTATAATCTTTTGGAAGATGAAATTTTTAGATGGAATTACAGCTACCGTAGAAGGTATGGCAATAGCTCTTTGGCCGATACTCTTAGTAATAGTGGCAGCATTATTTACTTATAATTTAGCTGTTGAGACAAAAACAATGGATGTCATAAAGAAAATGTTGTCAAGTATAACAACAGATAAGAGAATCCAAGTTTTAATATTAGCGTGGGGATTTGGCGGTTTCTTGGAAGCGGTTGCAGGATATGGTACAGCAGTTGCTATACCAGCTAGTATATTGGCTTCATTGGGATTTAATCCATTATTCGCAGCAGTTATATGTTTATTAGCAAATACAGTTCCGACTGCATTTGGTGCACTTGGAATTCCAGTTACAACACTTGCTACAGTAACAGGACTAGAAGTAGTTCATTTAAGCTATGTTACATCAATTCAATTAGCAGGATTTATAGTTTTAATACCTTTTTTATTAGTAATACTTACTGAAAAAAGTATTAAAGCTCTAAAGGGGGTATTTGGTATAACTTTGGTATCAGGAATAACGTTTGCTATACCTCAAATATTTATAGCTAAATATTTAGGAGCAGATTTACCAGCGTTAGTAGCAAGTATTTGTTCTATGGCATGTACCATAGTAATGGCAAAACTTATGGATAAGAAAAAGGTGGAAACTAAGGAAGAAGATAAGGTCACTTTAAAGGAAGGAATATTAGCATGGTTACCATATATACTTCTTTGTGCATTGATACTTATAGCAAGTCCTTTAGTACCAAGTATAAATCAATTATTAGCAAAAGCAAGCAGTAATATACATATATACACAGGGGATCCAAGCTCAACAACAGGCTTTACATGGATAAATACTCCAGGTATGATGATAATAATAGCTACATTTATAGCTGGGTTAATTCAAAAGTTAAAAGTAGGATATATGTTAGATGTATTTAAAAGAACAGTTATACAGCTTAAAACTTCATTTATAACTATAATGTCTATAGTTGCAATATCAAAGATAATGTCACATAGCGGTATGACAGGTTCAATCTCTTTTGGATTATGTGCTGTAACAGGAAGCTTTTACCCATTGATATCTCCACTTTTAGGAGCAATAGGAACATTTGTTACAGGTAGTGATACTTCAGCCAATATATTATTTGGAGCATTACAAACAGAAGCAGCTAAATCTTTATCAATAGATCCTTATTGGATAGCAGCTGCAAATACTGCTGGTGCGACAGCGGGGAAAATGATTTCTCCACAAAGTATCGCTATAGCAACATCCGCTACAGGACTTATAGGCAGCGAAGGTAAGATATTATCTACAACAGTTAAATATTGTCTAGGATATGTAGTTATATTAGGACTTATAGTATATTTTGGAGGAGGACTACTTGCTTTGATGTAATTAGTTTAAAAGATAATATAGAGTATAAAAAAATTATAAATTTTAAGGGAATAATTATAAAAAATATGGAGGAAAAGAATATGGCGACAATACATGTACCTTATTCAAAAACAGGTATGGATTTAAATATAGAAGATAAAAATCTTCTAAAGGTGCTTACATCAAAGGCGCATGATTTTAAACCAGACAAAAATGAATCACAATTAGTTGAGGATTCTATGGACAATCCAATAGGATCTAAAAAATTAGAAGAATTAGCAGTTGGCAAGAAAAACATAGTAATAATAACTAGTGACCATACTAGACCAGTGCCAAGTAAAATTACAATGCCGATAATTCTTAGAAGAATAAGAAGTGTAAATAAAGATGCAAAAATAAAAATATTAATAGCTAATGGTTTCCACAGACCTACAACAAAAGAAGAATTAATATTTAAAATGGGTGAAGAAATAGTTGAAAATGAAGAAATAGTAATGCATATATCAACTGATGATTCACAAATGGTAAAAGCAGGTGTCCTACCTTCTGGAGGAGATTTCTATTTAAATAAAGTGGCTTTCGAAGCTGATTTATTGATAGCTGAAGGTTTTATAGAACCTCACTTCTTCGCAGGATTTTCTGGAGGTAGAAAAAGTATATTACCAGGTATAGCATCAGCAAAAACTATAATGTACAATCACTGTAGTGAATTTATAGATAGCGACAATGCTAGAACAGGAATACTTACTGACAACCCTATACATAGAGATATGGTTTATGCAGCAAAAACAGCTAAGCTTGCTTTTATAGTAAATGTTGTCATAGACCAAGATAAAAAAGTAATAGCATCTTTTGCAGGAGATGTAGAAGAAGCACATAAGGTCGGATGCGATTTCGTAACTGAATTATCAAAAGTAGATGCTACACCTGCTGATATAGCAGTAAGTACAAATGGAGGATATCCTCTAGACCAAAATATATATCAAGCAGTTAAAGGTATGACAGCTGCAGAAGCTACATGTAAAGAAGGTGGCGTAATCATAATGATTGCCGCTTGTAACGATGGACATGGTGGACAATCTTTTTATGATAATATAGCGGGCGCGTCTTCACCTAGTGAAATACTAGAAAGAGTAAGAAGCGTAGCAAAAGGCGATACAGTTCCTGATCAATGGGAATTTCAAATATTAGCAAGAATATTAGAAAAATATACAGTAATAATGGTTACAGATGAGTGTGATCCACAAATGATAAAAAATATGCATATGAAACACGCTTATAATTTCGATGAAGCATTAAAACTTGCCTATGAAATAAAAGGTGATGATGCTAAGGTAGTAGTAATACCAGACGGAGTTTCTGTAATAGTTAAATAATGGAGGGGTACAATATGGAAATAGTAATATGTGTTAAACAAGTTCCTGGAACATCAGAAGTAGAAGTAGATCCAGTTACAGGAGTATTAAAAAGAGATGGTGTAGATTCAAAAATGAATCCTTATGATTTATTTGCACTTGAAACTGCTTTAAAAATAAAAAAAGAAAATGGTG
>NZ_JALEXO010000286.1 GCF_022780145.1 Intestinibacter sp. | reverse complement strand
TAAAGATTGTCTTAATAATGGTAAATAATACTTAAAAAATTAAATAAAAAGTTATATAATTATCATAGACGATTTTAAGGGCATGGAGGAGATAATAAAATGTCAAAAAAAAGAAAAATAAAGAAAAGAGCCATTTTGATAATGGGAGTAGTCCTTTTCTTTGTTATATATTTTATATCTTTTAGATTTTTTTCTAAATTGGCGGAGAACACTCAAGGAACTAAAGTGCCAACTACAGAAGAAAAGGTGGATACTAGAAGCCTACTAGATCAATTTAAAGATAAAAATAAAATATATATATCAGATGGGAATGTCTCTAATGTTAGAATGGAGAAAGAGAAGGTAGAAGAATTCCAATATTCATTTAAAGAATTCAGTAAGATTAGAACGCCAGATTCTTATACACCTATATACGAGGGATATACAGATGATGAAATAAAATTTTCTACTGATTTAAATGTGTTTAGGGTTTATACTGTCAACCAAGAAGAATACTACAAGGTTCCAGTATCTTATAAGAAGGAATTTAAAGAAGTTTTAGATACGAGTATATATACTTCCTTTGATTTTATAAAGCAATATAAGACATGGAAACAGGTTACTATAGATTATGGTGATGAAACTAAAAAAATAAGTGGATGGAATTACGACGATTTAGCTAGTAAGATGGTCCAAAAAAGACTAGTTGGAAAAATACAACCAGAAAAAGCTAGAGAAAGAAGTAAGTATAAATTTACTATTAATATAAAAGCAGATAATTATGAAGCAAAAGTCGATATAATGGGAGAGGATTATGTTAAAATAACAGTAAATGATTTAATCTCTTATTATGAGGTATCAAATAATCTTTATGATTATATAAAAACTGAAGTATTTAAAATAGCGGATGAAGAAAAATAATGCACATTAAAAAACTCTGAATCTTTACCAAGGATATGTCTTGGTAGGATTCAGAGTTTTTTATTTTTATGATTTATAAAAAGTTTAATTTAAGATAAATTAGTCTTCTTGTTTTAATAAATCTTCACCTACTAGATAAATAGGTCCAGCTCCAACAGTTAATACTGTATCGTTTGGTTTTACATTTTCTTTTAGATATTTTACAATATCTTCAAATTTTGATATATAAGTTGCATCTACATTATTGTGATTTAATCTTTCTACTAAATCTCTAGAATGTATAGTTCCAGGGTCGTCTTCTCTTGCAGCGAATATATCAGTTATTATAACCTTATCAGCTGAATAGAATGCTTCAGAGAACTCATCTAATAGAGATATTGTTCTACTGTAAGTATGCGGTTGGAATACACACCATAGAGTTCCTTTTTTAAATCTCTTTGCAGTAGATAGAGTAGCTTTTATTTCAGTTGGATGATGAGCGTAGTCATCTATAACTGTAGCGTCGTGATATTTACCTTTGACTTCAAATCTTCTACCGACACCAGTGTAATCTAATAATCCTTCTTTGATAGTATCTACATCTATTCCAGATACTATTGAAGCGATTATAGCGGATGTAGCATTGTAAATATTGTGAAGTCCTGGTACGTGTAATTTAAAATTACCTATATGTTTTCCACTATAATTTAAGTCAAAAGAACCACAGCCTAAATCGTCAAAATCTATATTTTCTATAATTACATCATTTGATGATTTTTTACCGTATTTGACAACGTGTGCTTTAACATCGTGTAATATATCCATATTAGGACTATCACCGTTTATGATAAAGTAACCATCTTTAGGTAGAAGCTTACCAAATTTATTGAAAGAAGCTTTTATTTCATCTATTCCAGAGAAGTAATCAAGATGATCCTCTTCTATATTTAAAACTATAGATATTTTAGGGTTGAAGTTTAAGAAACTATCAACGTATTCACAAGCTTCTGTTATAAAATGGCTAGAATGTCCTATTTTAACATTTCCACCAATTGATTTTAAGTTTCCACCAACTAATATAGTAGGGTCTAATTTAGCATGTTCAAATATAGTTGATAAAATTGATGTAGTAGTAGTTTTTCCATGTGTTCCTGATACAGCGATTGAATTTTTGTATTCTCTCATTAATTGTCCTAAAAATGCTGCTCTATTTATTGTCAATTTGTTTTTGTTTTTGGCTTCCACTAATTCAGGATTATCAGGATGAATAGCTGCAGTGTAAACAACTATATCTATATCATCAGTTATATTCTCCTTACATTGACCTATAAAAATTTTGGCACCTTGATCTCTTAGTTTTCTAGTAAGGTCTGATTCATTCATATCAGATCCAGAAACATTGTACTTTTTGTTAAGACAAATTTCTGCCAAGGCACTCATACTAATACCACCAATACCAATAAAATGTATATTCATAAATAAAACCACCTTTCTTTTTAATTAAGTTCTATAATCTGAACTATTTATGTGGTATAATTAAATAATGTTCAATATTTAAAGTATAATCTGCAAACAATATTGATATATAATACTTTTATTAATTAAAAAATATGTTTAAACATAAATCTTATTATATCATATTATTAAAATTTATGCATTATATACTTTAAATTGTAAGGATAGTGGTTTTAGGAGGTTTTTAATTATGAAGTTTAAAAGAACGGAAAGAATAGGCGCTATAGTAAAAATATTGTCAGATAACCCGAATAGAATATACACATTGAGCTTTTTTACAGAAAAATTTAATGCAGCAAAATCTACAATAAGTGAAGATTTATTAGTGGTTAAAAACGTTTTTGAAAAATTAGAATTAGGAAGAGTAATAACTATATCAGGGGCTGCTGGTGGAGTTAAATATATACCAAAAACATCAATTGGAGAAAATAAACAATTTTTGATGGAATTATGTGAAAAAATAAATGATGATTCGAGAAAGCTTTCAGGGGGCTTTTTATATTTAATAGATTTGATTTACAATCCAGCTATAGTTTCTAAAATTGGAAAAATATTTGCTTCAAACTTAGATTATAGTGAAGCAGATTGTGTAGTAACTATGGAAACTAAAGGTATTCCAATGGCACTTATGACGGCTAAAGCTATGAATTTACCTCTAGTTATAATTAGAAAGGATATGAAGGTTTCTGAAGGACCTACATTGAGCATGACTTATGTGACTGGAGGAAGCAATAAGGTCGAAAGTATGAGCTTACCAAGAAGAGCCTTAAAACCTGACAGCAAAGTTATATTAATAGACGATTTCATGCGAGGCGGAGGAACTTTAAAGGGCATGAAGGATTTAATGCATGAGTTTGGAGCACAAGTAATCGGAACAGGTGTATTTATATCTACAACAAAACCTCAAGAAAAAATGGTAAAGGATTATATTTCATTGATAGAATTAGATGATAATGGTGAAAGTATAATTGCTAAGCCTAATTTTAAAACATTTAAGGATGAATATAGAGACTCACAATTTATCTCTGATAACGAGAAATAATCTAAAAATTAGAAAAATATTAATTAAAATTCAAAAAAAAAGAGGATATCACCTTTATGTATAGAATTATTTAGAATACAGTTTATAATAATAGTATTTGTCAAAATCATAAAGGGGGATATTTAGAATGAACATAACTGACGTAAGAGTAAGAAAAATAACAAACGAAGGAAAAATGAAATGTATAGTTTCTATAACTTTTGATAACCTATTTGTTGTTCATGACATTAAGGTAATAGAAGGTCATAATGGACTATTTATAGCTATGCCAAGTAGAAAAGTTGGAGAAGGTAACTTTAGAGATATAGCTCATCCAATAAATGCAGAAATGAGACAAGTTCTAGAAGATGCTGTTTTAAAAGCTTATCACGAAGCTTTAGCTCAATTAGAAGTTGCTGCTGAATAAATTTGAATATTATAATTTGTTTATATACTGAAAGCCGAATTTTAGATTCGGCTTTTTTTAGTGAAGTTTTTATTGATTTTAATATTAGAATAAATTTAAAAAATATATTAAAAAAATAATAAAGTATTATAAGTAAGAATTAATCTTAAAAAACTAGCATTTATTCTAAAAAAGTGTTATATTATTAGTGTCAAATAGGCACAATAATAGTCATCTATATGGATTATTTAGCATACTATAATAATTTTTATAACTTTTTTCAAAAAAATAAAAGTTTATTGGGAAAAAAATCGTATGAAAGTATATAATATTGTATGTAAATAAATAATTTACAGAAAATATTTATATGAATGGAGTGAAAAGATGAACTTTAAAGCGATAATACTTGCTGCAGGTAAAGGTACTAGAATGAAATCTAAAAACCCTAAAGTAGTGCACAAGGTATGTGGAAAAGAAATGGTAAATCATGTAATTGATATTTCAAATAAATCAGGAGTGAACGATGTCGTAGTAGTATTAGGACATGGCTCTGAAACTGTAAAAAATGTAATACCAGAAGAATGTATTGTAGTAATGCAAGAAGAACAATTAGGTACAGGACATGCCGTTAAAATGGCAAAAGACAGCATAAATGACGATGATACTATAGTTGTATTATGTGGAGATACTCCTCTAATAGAAGAAGATACTCTAAAGAAACTATTTGCTTATCATTTAGAAAATGAATACATGGCAACAGTTTTAACAACTAAAGTAGATGATCCAACAGGATATGGAAGAGTTATAAGAGATGCAGAAGGAAACTTCTCAAGAATAGTAGAACAAAAAGACGCTAACGAAGAAGAGTTAGCAGTAAATGAAATCAATTCAGGAATCTACTGTTTCAAAGGTGATAAACTAAAAGAAGCATTAGAACTATTAGATAACAATAATGCTCAAGGAGAGTATTATTTAACAGATACTATGAAAATAATAAAAGACAAAGGTTCTAAAGTAGGAGCTTTCGTAGGAGCTACTATAGAAGAACTAATGGGTGTAAATTCAAGAGTTCAATTATCACAAGCCGAAGCAATCATGAGAAAAAGAATAAACAAAAAACATATGGAAAATGGTGTTACAATAATCAATCCAGAAAATACATATATTGAATCAAATGTACAAATTGGTAAGGATACTATTGTAGAACCTGGCGTAATGTTAAAAGGAAACACTGTTATAGGAGAAGAATGTATAATAGGAATGAATTCTTCTATTACAAATTCAACTATCGGTAATTTTACAGAAGTAAAAATATCAACTATAATAGATAGCGCTGTCGGCGAAAATACTACTGTTGGACCTTATGCATACTTAAGACCAAAGAGTAATGTAGGAAGTCATGTAAAGATAGGTGACTTTGTAGAAGTTAAAAATGCAAACATAGGAGACTATACAAAGGCATCACATCTATCTTATATAGGAGATGCTGATGTAGGAGAACATGTAAATATAGGATGTGGAGTAGTATTTGTAAACTATGATGGTAAATTTAAGTATAGATCAAAAGTTGAAGATCATGCCTTCATAGGATCTAATTCAAACTTAGTGGCACCAGTTCATGTAGAATACAAAGGATATATAGCAACAGGTTCGACTATAACTGATGATGTACCAGATGGAGCATTAGCTATAGCTAGACAAAGACAAGTTGTAAAAAATGGATGGGTAGCTAAAAAAGAAGCAAGAGATGCAGCTAAAGAAGCAGCAAAAGAAAATAAAAAATAAACTAGCCTTTTATAGACATTTATGTCTAAAAATATAATATATAAATTTTTCGGGAGGATAAGAATGAATACTAGCGGAAGTGAGATTAAAATTATCACTGGTAATGCAAACCCAGAACTAGCAGCTAAGATAGCTGAAAGAGTAGGAGTTAAAGTTTCAGAATGTGAAGTAACTAAATTCAGCGATGGTGAAATATCTGTAAACATAAAAGAAACAATAAGAGGTTGTGACGTTTTCGTAATCCAATCTACAAATAATCCAGTAAACCAAAACTTAATGGAATTATTAATAATAATCGATGCATTAAAGAGAGCATCTGCAGGTAGAATAACAGCAGTTATCCCTTATTACGGATACGCAAGACAAGATAGAAAAGCAAAATCAAGAGATCCAATAACTGCAAAATTAGTTGCAAATTTAATAGTTGCAGCTGGAGCAGACAGAGTTTTAACTATGGATTTACATGCTGCTCAAATACAAGGATATTTTGATATACCAGTAGATCATCTTCTAGGACAAAACATATTAGCTGATTATTTCAATAAAATGGAAATAGACGATTTAACAGTAGTTTCACCAGATTTAGGAAGTGTTACTAGATCTAGAAAATTTGCTAACCAATTAAATGGAGATGTTCCACTAGCAATAATCGATAAGAGAAGACCAAAAGCTAACGTTTCAGAAGTTATGAACTTAATAGGAGACGTTGAAGGAAGAAATATAATCATGCTTGACGATATGATAGATACAGCTGGTACAATAACAAATGCAGCTAATGCATTAAAGAAATTTGGAGCTAAAGATATATATGCTTGCTGTACACATGCAGTTTTATCAGGTCCAGCAATAGAAAGAATAAAAGAATCAGCTATAACTAAATTAATAGTTTTAGATACAATAAAACTTCCAGAAGAAAAGAAATTAGACAATATAGAAGTATTAACAGTAGCAGATTTATTTGCTGATGCAATTAAGAAAATATTTGCTAACGAATCTGTTAGTGTATTATTCTAGTCAAATAATTATATAAGAATTCGTTGATATAAGGTATTGTAGAAATGATTTATCATTTGGGCAATACCTTTATTTTGTTTTTGAATAGTAACAACTATTGTAATTTTGATGATGTAAAGTATAGTTGTGATCAAAAAAAAGGAATTGCAACTATTTCTGGTATTTCAAACGGTGCAAGATGTACAACTACAATAAAACTTGAGGAGAATGGAATTATACAAACTAATTCTAGCTTTGATATGAATATTTCTAAATCAAATTTAATAGAACAAGTAAAATCGCTTTATCGTCAAGGATATAAACAAAGACAAATAGCAGATATGTTAAATATTTCTCAGTCAACAGTATCGAAGTACTTAAAATTATAATTTATAATCCAATAAAGGAAATAGTATTCAGGAGGTATGTTAAAATGAGTTATAAAAAAAAGGATGATTTAATACAAGAAATATTTGATTTATTAGATGAAAATGGTTTAGAATTAGAAAAGTTTTTAGATTCTAATTCAAATTTATATGATTTAAAAAGAAATGAATTATTAATGTTAAAAAAGGAAATAAAAGAAAAAGTAGAAGAAAAAGTAGAAGAAGAAATAGAAGAACAACAATATAGTTATTACAATATGGATCAAGAAGAAAAAGAGGATTGGGATAGTATAATAGAGTACTGGAATAAAGATTAATAAAATATATTATATTTATTTTGTATACACTATAGAAGGCACATTAAAAATGAATTGATAAGAATTAAATTTTAATTAATACATTATTAAATTAACACATCATAACAATATAGAAATAGAAGAATATTTAGAAGATTTAAACATAAAAAATTTAAATTAAATAAATAATATATAAAAATTAAGGTATTACAAAAATTATAGAAAATATAAGAAAATATAAATATAGAATAATATTACTAAACTCCTACTTTATTATAGCAGGGGTTTTTATTTTGATAAAAATATTAGAATTCTTCTTAATTTGTATATAAATGTTAATTTTTAGTAATAATATAAATAAAATTTATCCACAGTATATAAATAAAAAGAGAGGAGAAATTTATGGATTTATTAACAATACTTGATAAAGCTGTGAGTTTAAATGCATCAGATGTACATATAACAGTAGATTTATTCCCAATTGCTAGAGTTAATGGTAAATTTGTGAAGTTAGAAGAAGTAGTTCTTACTAATAAAGATGTGTATAACTTATTACAGCAGATTATTGATGCAGAACTTATACACAGAATTAATGTAGAGGGAGAGTTAGATTTTTCTATATCTTTATCTAATGGGAATAGAGTTAGGGCAAATGTTTATAAACAAAAGGGTAATTACGCGATGGCTTTGAGAATAATACCAAAGGAAATACCAAATTTTGAAGAGCTTAGATTGCCAGAGGTTATGAAGGAATTTACTAAAAAGCAGAAGGGCTTGATTTTAATAACAGGACCTACAGGGAGTGGAAAATCGACAACTCTTGCAAGCTTGATAGATTTAATTAATGAGACTAGAGAATGTCATATTATAACTTTAGAGGATCCTATAGAATATGTACATAAACACAAAAAGAGTATAGTAAATCAACGTGAAATAGGAAAGGACTCTGCAAATTTTAATTCTGCATTGAGGGCTAGCTTGAGACAAGATCCTGATGTGATTTTAGTTGGCGAAATGAGAGACGCAGAGACGATTTCAATAGCGTTAAAAGCTGCAGAAACAGGTCATTTAGTATTTTCGACCATGCACACTATAGGGGCTGCAAAAACTATAGACAGGATAATAGATTCATTTGAAGCGTCTAAGCAACAACAGATAAGAAGTCAGCTATCGACCGTATGTACAGGTATTGTTTCACAGCAATTAATTCCTTCCATAGATGAAAAATCTCGAGTAGTAGCTACAGAGGTTATGATTGCAAATACGGCAATAAGAAATTTAATAAGAGAGAATAAAATTTACCAAATTCAAAATATAATCCAAACCTCATCAAAACAAAATATGTTCTCCATGGACCAAGATGTTTCGAGACTCTATAAACAGGGATTAATATCTAAGGAAAGTTTACTTAGTAGATGTGATGATTTGCAGTATGTGAGAAAGATTGTACAGATTTAAATAGCACTTAAAATACATAAAAGCTCTATATTAATATAATAAATCTATAAATACAATAATTATGATGATTTGCATTATAATCGTGATTTTTTTAATAGTATCTTATATTGAAACTAAATTAATATACATAATATGCAAGGATATTAAACCGTGTTTATCTAATACTATAATAATATATTTATCAAGTATAATAATATCCTTGTTAATATATAATAAATATGAAATAACTAAAGATTCGATAAGTTATTTTTTTCTAATTCCATTTATAATATTGATTTCAATAATAGATTTTCGTACAAGTTTTGTGTACGATATAACTGTAGTTAGTGGTATAATAATTCAGAGTATAGTATTTATTTTGATGAAGAGACCTTATATTTGTTTATTAGAGCACTTAGGTGGTTTAATAATAGGACTTTTACTGTCTTTTTTGATATGTAAAACTACAAAGGCAATAGCTGAAGGTGATATAGGATTTTATGGGTTATGTTGCTTTGTATTGGGAGCAAAACATAGCCTTAACGTGTTTGTATTGTCTTTTTTTATAACTTCTCTGTTTGGTATTTTGATAATTTTAAAGCAAAGAAAGTTTAATTTAAAAATGAGAATACCTTTTACACCATTTATTTCTATTGCTACGATTTTAATTATATTAACACAATGTGATATAATAAAAATCTATTTTGAAATTATAAGCGAAAAAATATAAAGGAGGCGAATTATTTGTATATAATAGTGGGATTAGGAAATCCAGGAGACAAATACGCAAAGACAAGACACAATGTTGGATTTAATGTTATAGATCTTTTAGCGAAGGAATATTCAATAGATGTGAGCAAGATAAAACATAAAGCACTAACTGGTGAAGGAAGAGTCGGAACTGAAAAGGTAATATTAGTAAAACCTATAACATATATGAATTTAAGTGGAGAATCAGTTGCTGATATCTGTAATTATTACAATATAGATTTAGAGAATTTAATTGTAATATACGATGATATAGATTTAGATATAGGCAAAATAAGAATTAGAAAAAAAGGAAGCGGTGGAACTCATAATGGAATGAGATCTATAATAAAATGCCTAGGATCTAATGAATTTCCAAGAGTTAGAGTGGGAATATCAAGACCTCAAAATGGGCAAGATTTAGCGGATTTTGTTTTATCTAGATTTAGCAAAGAGGATGAAAAAAATCTTCAAGAAAGCTATGAGCATGCAGTGGCAGCAGTTGATTGCGCTATTAGAGAAAACCTAGATTTAGCAATGAATAGATATAATGTAAAATAAGGAGGGGTTATATGGAGGACATTTTTGTATACCCTTTAAAAAACTCAGATGAGTATAAAGAGATTGTAAACTCAATATGTAATAAAAAAGGATCATTACAACTAAATGGTCTTTTAGCTATGCAAAAACCACATATAACTTATTCGATATTCAAGGAGTTATCTAGACCTACTTTGTTTATTGCTAATAATGATTTAGAAGCAAAGAAGGTCTACAACGAACTTCGTTTTTATACTAAGGATAAGGTGGAATATCTCAGCACAGATGAAATTTATTTTTATCATTTAGATGCAAAGGATAGAAATGAAGAAGCAAAAAAATTAAGAGTATTATTGAAATTAGCTAAGAAACAAAAAACAATAGTAGTTGCATCTATAGATGCAGTATTAAAAAAATATATACCTAAAAATGTTTTATTGGATAATGTACTTACTTATAAAATAGGCGACACTATAGATTTAGAAGTATTAAGCGAAAAATTAGTTAAATTGGGATATGAGAGAGTTTCTAGAATAGAAGGTCTAGGTCAATTTAGCGTTAGAGGCGGGATAATAGATGTATATTCGTTAGAGTATACACATCCTATTCGTATAGAATTATTTGATGATGAAATCGATTCTATACGTACTTTTGATGTGTTTTCCCAAAAATCTATAGATAAAATAAAAAAAGTAGTTATAACTCCATCGAGAGAGTTTATATATCCAGAGGACACTAGCTCAGCTGTTAAAAAAATCAAAGAAGAGACTAATCAATATACCGATGATGATGTTTTTAATAACATAGACAATATAGCTAATAAAACTTATTTTCAAGGTGTAGAAAATTATATTGATTATCTATATGAGGATGCAAATAAAAGTTTATTTACTTATTTGCCTGAAAATGCCATAATAATAATGAATGATATCTCTAGACTTAAAGAAAGATGTCAAAATTATTTGAATGAATTTAAGGATAATTACAAACTAAATCTTGAGAGAGGTTTAGCTATAAAAAATCAGGGAAATTTACTTTATACTTATGAAGATTTGCCGTTTTTAATTGACGATAAGAAATTAATTATAAACTCATTATTGCCAAAGCCAGTAAATGATTTTTCAGTTACCAATATAATTAATTTTGAATCTAGGGAAATACCTACGTATAATTCAAAGCTGAATGTATTGGTAGAGGATTTAAATAGACTTAGATATAATGGCTACAAGATTATATTAGCAGTAAATTCTTCTGATAGGTGTAAAAAATTACACGAGGATTTATTTAATCTAGGATTAGAAGCTACAATATCAAAAAGCAGAAATATAGAGATAAAATCTTCACAAATAGTGATTATCCCAGCTAATATTAGTAAAGGCTTTGAATATAAATCTATAAAATTTCAAGTCATAACAGACAATGAAATAATAGGTGTAAACAAAAGAACTTCTAAAAAATCTAAAAAGAAAAAGAACAAGGATGGACAAAAAATTGAATCATTTTTAGATTTAAAAATAGGAGACTATGTAGTTCATGAAAATAGTGGTATTGGTAGATATACAGGTATAGAACAAATTTTAGTAAATGGAGTCAAAAAAGACTATTTAAAAATAATCTATCAAGGTGGAGATAACTTATATGTGCCTATAGACCAGATGGACAAGGTTCAGAAATATATAGGTGCAGAGGCTCAAAAGGTTAAGCTAAATAAGCTTGGAACGAATGAATGGACAAAGGCAAAGGCAAAGGTCAAACGTGAAATAGAAGACATGACTAAGGATTTAGTTGAGCTTTATGCAAAAAGAGAAAAAATCAAAGGTTATAAGTTTTCTAAGGATACAGTTTGGCAAAAGGAATTTGAATCCTTGTTTCCATATGAAGAAACTGAAGATCAATTAAAAGCTATCAAAGAAACTAAAAAAGACATGGAATCGTCAAAGGTAATGGATAGACTTGTATGTGGAGACGTAGGATATGGTAAGACAGAGGTTGCTATAAGAGCCGCGTTTAAAGCCTGCATGGACCAAAAACAAGTAGCGATATTAGTTCCTACGACTATTTTAGCTCAACAGCATTACAACACGTTTAAAGAGAGATTTGAGAATTATCCGATTAGAGTAGAGGTTTTAAGTAGATTTAAAACTCCTAAACAACAAAAGGAAATAATAAACGACGCTAAAAAAGGATTAGTAGACATTCTTATAGGAACACATAGAATTATTTCGAAGGATATTACTCTACCTAATTTAGGATTACTTGTAATCGACGAAGAGCAAAGATTTGGAGTTAAACATAAGGAATCTCTTAAGAAATTTAAAAATACAGTAGATGTCTTAACTTTATCAGCGACTCCTATACCTAGAACATTACACATGTCTTTAAGTGGAATTAGAGACATGAGTGTAATAGAAGAACCACCACAAGAAAGACATCCAGTCATAACTTATGTAGTAGAAGCAAAAGAGAGTATTATTCAAGATGAAATAGAAAGAGAAATTGCAAGGGGAGGTCAGGTATTTTTTGTTTATAATCGAGTGGAACATATTGAAGAAATGGCAAGTATGATTCAAAAATTAGTACCTGATGCAAAGGTTGCCGTTGCCCATGGTAGAATGACATCAAAGACTCTTGAAAATATTATATTAGCATTTTTAAATAAGGAATACGATGTTTTAGTTTGTACCACAATTATTGAAACAGGTATGGACATATCAAATGCAAATACGATGATTATATACGATGCAGATAAAATGGGGCTTGCTCAGCTTTACCAATTGAGGGGTAGAGTGGGTAGAAGCTCTAGACAAGGCTATGCATATTTGATGTATGAAAAGGATAAGGTTTTAAGTGAGGTAGCAGAAAAGAGATTAAAGGCTATCAGAGAGTTTACTGAGTTTGGATCTGGCTTCAAAATAGCCATGAGAGACTTGGAAATAAGAGGTGCAGGTAATATTTTAGGATCGCAACAGCATGGACATATGGCTGTCATAGGTTATGATTTATATGTTAAAATGTTAAATGAAGCTATAAAGAAGGTCAAAGGAGAGCCAATTGAAGAAGAAATAGATGTTGAAATTAATTTAGCCGTAAATGCATACATTCCAAATTCTTATATACCAGAAGAAATTGATAAGATAGAAATGTATAAAAAAATAGCATCTATAGAAAATAAAGAGGACATGGAGGAAATTAGAGAGGAATTAGTAGATAGATTCTCTGATTTACCTAGATCAGTCGAGACTTTACTTTATATAGCGTATATAAAATCTATGTGCAAAAAATTAAAAATAGAAAAAGTCATCCAAAATAAAAATGAAATTAGTTTAGTGCCTTTAACTAGATACAAAACTAAAGAAAAAGCTGGCTATAAAATAGTTTTAGAATTATTAGGTTTATTAGAAAAAATGTGTAGATTAAACGAAAATAAGTAAAAATGAGGTGTGAAAATGAAAAAATTAATGACATTAGCATTGACTTTAATTTTAGGGATAAGTATGATAGGGTGCTCTTCTAAGTCAGTAGCTACAGTAAATGGTGAAGGTATACCACTTGAATACTACAAAACATATGTAAATTGGGTAAAAGCAGGCTATGAAAGCCAAGGATATACATCTTCTGTTTGGGAAACAGAAATGGAAGATGGAACAACTTCTAGCAGTTCAGATGATAGTAAATCATCAGAAAAGAAAACTTATTGGGATTCTTTTAAAGATAGTATACTTCAATCAATGGAACAATCAGAAGTAATATATCAAAAAGCTAAAGAAGTTGATGCACTACCAACAGATGAAGAAGTTCAAGAAGCTGTAGATAACTTTAATGAAAGTGTAAACGGTGATGAAACTACAAAAGAACAAGCTGAAAAAGCAGGAATTAACGATGATTTCTTAAAATATGTTTTAACTAGAGAATTAGCTACTTCTTCTTATCAAGAATATTTTAATAAAAAGACAGATGTAGAAGAATCTAAGCTAAAAGAAGAATATGAAGCTAATAAAGATGCATACAATACTGTAACTGCATCTCATATATTGATATCAACAACAGATGATTCTGGAAAAGAATTATCAGATAAGAAAAAAGCAGAAGCTAAAGCTAAAGCAGAAGAAGTTCTTAAAAAAGCTAAAGCAGGAGAAGATTTTGCTAAATTAGCTAAAGAATATTCAGATGATACTTCTAATGCTGAAAGTGGTGGAGAATTAGGTGCTTTCACTTATAATCAAATGGTAGAAGAGTTCAGTAAAGCAGCATTTGCTTTAGACAAAGGTGAAATTTCTGATATAGTAGAAACTTCATACGGATATCATATAATTAAAGTTACAGATAAGGCAGTTACTTATGACGCAGTAAAAGACGATGTTAAGAGTGCGCTTTTAAGTACTCAATTTAGTGAAAATATTCAAAAATTAGTAGATGATGCTAAAATAGATGTAAATGAAGATCAATTAAAATCTATTTCATATAAATAAGTCATACGAACAATAAAATAGACGAAAAATAAGGGGAATAATTTATAGGAATTATTCCTCTTATTTTTTTAATAAAATAAATTATTTTTAAACTTTAGGAGAATAATTATTTAAAAAATGTACAAATTAATGAAGACTTATATTATAAAAGATAAATTTGAATTTCTATTAAATTTGTAGAAAAATAGCGTTTTGAAATAAAAAATATAATTAAAATATAAAATTATTTTGACAAAAAATAAATAATTATTATATAATGTTAACCGAAATTTGTATATTTTTCTTTTGAATGGTAAAAATACAATAAAAGAAATCAATGGAGGGATTATCATAAATGAGAGCAACAGGTATAGTTAGAAGAATAGATGACTTAGGAAGAGTTGTTATTCCAAAAGAAATAAGAAAGACTTTAAGAATAAGAGAAGGAGATCCGTTAGAAATATTTACAGCTAAAGACGGAGAAGTTATACTTAAAAAATACTCGCCAATAGGAGAGTTAAACGAGTTTTCACAAGAATATGCTGAAACATTAGGAGAAACGCTAGGACATGGTGTTATCATAACTGATTTAGATTCTATAATATCAGTATCTAAATTACCTAAAAAAGACTACAAAGAAAAAAATATAAGCAAAGAGTTAGAACAAATAATAGAAAATAGAGAAACAAAACAGATAAAAGATGAAAATAAAATACCTCTATACAAAGACGATAATAATTTTTATAATGGCCAAATAATAATGCCTATAATAAGTATATCAGGAGATTGTATAGGAAGTATAGTTATAGTTACGAAAGAAAATGAAAACTTCCAAGAAGGAATAGAAAAAATTCTTAAGGTAGCTTGTAGTTTTTTAGGAAAGCAAGTTCAATAATTTATTAAAAGGCCCTTTAATAGAGGGTCTTTAATTTTTAAAATTATTGAAAATATTTAATAAAAAATTATTAAGAAATAATTAAAAATGTGGAAAATATTGAATAAATCGTTATAAGTGTGATATATTAGGTTTTGTTACAAATGTTTATATACGAATTGTAATAGTTTATATATAAAACAGTTTTGATATTTTAAGATGAAAAGATATTATTTGTAATATAAAATGAATATAATTTCATATGTCTAATAAATTGGAGGTTAAAAATTATGGATGACAACAAAAATAAAGAATCCTTTTTAAAGGGAGCGCTTATACTTGGTGCAGCGGGTGTTGTTGTTAAGATAATGGGAGCATTTTTTAGAATACCACTTGGAAACTTGGTAGGTTCAACTGGTATGGGATATTATCAAGCCGTATATCCTGTTTATACATTATTTTTAACATTAGCAACAGCAGGCTTCCCTACTGCATTAGCTAAGTTGGTTTCAGAAAAAAGAGCTATTGGAGATTATGGCGGAGCGAACAAGACATTTAGAATAGCATCAACTGTATTATTTATCACAGGACTTATTTCGTTCTGTATATTCTATTTTGGAGCAGACTTTATAGTTACAGTTATAATGAAAAATAAGGGTGCATACGCTAGTATGGTCGCAATAGCGCCAGCACTTTTATTTGTGCCACTTATGTCTTCATTTAGAGGATATTTCCAAGGTAGAAGAGAAATGAGTAAGATTGCGATTTCTCAAATGGTAGAACAATTCTTTAGAGTTGTGCTAGGTATAGCAATTGCATATTACTGGATGGTTAGTTTTGGACCTGAAAGAGGAGCTGCCGGTGGTGTTTTAGGGGCTGCTATAGGTGGATTTGCATCAATTGCATTTTTAGTATTGGCTTATTTGAGAGGCTCAAAAGAACGTAGAGCTGAACTTGAAGCTAGTAAACATATTAAAGTTGAAAGCACAAAAACAATATTAAAAAGAATTTTATACGTTGCAATACCAATAACTATAGGTGCATGTGTTATGCCTTTAGTAAACATGGTAGATAGTATAGTTGTCGTAAGAAGACTTCAAGAAAGTGGTTTTGACGTAAAAACAGCGAACTCTTTATTAGGACAATTAACAGGTATGGCTATGGCAACAGTAAATTTACCAGTATTTATAGACCAAGCTATAGGTATGAGTTTAGTTCCATCTATTTCAGAGGCTTGTGCATTAAATCAACGTAAAAGAGCTAAGAAAGAGGCTAGAAACGGAATAAAAATGATTTTACTTATAGTATTACCTTGTGCTTTTGGATTAGCATCTCTAGCTACTCCAATAATGAATTTATTATATCCAGGTGAAACAGGAGCTATAGGACAAATGTTATTTGCTTGTGCACCTTCTGCTATATTCTTAGGATTAATATATGCACAAAATGGTATACTTCAAGGTATGGGTAAACCTATGGTTCCAGTTATAGCTTTAGCAATAGGTATGGTATTCAAAGTAATATTAAGTTATACTTTAACAGGAATACCAGCTATAAATGTTTTCGGTTCAGCTATAGGTACTTTAACTGCATATGCAGTTGCATCATTAATTGAATTTATGTACATAAAGAAAACTCTAAATATGAGATTCTCTAAAAAAGAATTTATAATAAAACCATTATTGACAGTAACAACTATGTTTGTAGCTGTTAAAATATGCTACGGTTTAGTATCAATGGTATTTGGAAATGCAATATCAACAATAATTTCTATTATGGTTGGTGGAGTTGTTTATGTAATAGTATTACTTGCTATTGGCGGAATTAAAAAAGATGAAATATTAATAATGCCAAAGGGCGAAAAAATATATAAAATGTTAAAGAAATTAAATTTAATGAATTAGAATAGGAATAGATATTGAAATAAAGACAATAATTATAATGACATTGTTTTTGTAGTGTATTTACTAGGAGTGATAATATGGGTAAGATATCAATTGTAGGTTTAGGTCCTGGAGATTATTCACTAATCAGCCAAGGAGCCTTAGAATTATTACAATCATCTGATAGAATTTTTTTAAGAACAGAAAAGCATCCTACTGTGGATCAATTAAAAAATCAAATAAACTATACTAGCTTAGATTATTTCTATGAAAAAGAAGAAAACTTTGAAAATGTATATTTTCATATATCTGAATTTATAATAGAAGAAGCTAAAAAAGGCGATTTAGTATACGCCGTTCCAGGGCATCCAAGGGTAGCAGAAAAGACTGTAGGCATAATAGAACAGTTAGCTGCTGAAAACAACATAGAAGTCGAGGTAATAGCTTCTATGAGCTTTGTAGATGCTATGTTTAACTATTTAGCAGTAGATCCTGCAGATGGTTTTAGATTGGTAGATGCTTTTGAACTTGAAAATTCCCCTATTGATCCAAGAACTAATACAATCGTCACACAGGTCTATGATGAATTTATAGCATCAAATGTTAAGTTAAAATTAATGGACTACTACGACGATGAACAAGAAGTTTATATAGTTAATGGAGCTGGTATCAAGGGCTTAGAACAAAAAGTTCCAGTGAAACTATATGAAATAGATAGATATAGAGAGTTATTTGATTATTTAACTAGTCTATATATACCAAAATCTTCAAAAAAAATGTATAATACTGTATATGATTTACAATCAGTTATGAAAATATTAAGAAGTCCAGATGGTTGCGAATGGGATAAGAAACAGACCCATGAGACCTTAAAAAAATCTTTAATAGAAGAAGCATACGAAGTAAATCAAGCTATCGACAACGATGATATAGACGAACTTATAGAAGAACTTGGGGATGTGCTTCTACAAGTTATATTCCACTGTGAAATAGGAGAAGAAGAAGGATTTTTTAATCTAGGAGATGTAACTAGTGCAATATGTAAAAAGCTTATACATAGACACCCACATGTTTTCAAAAGAGAAGAAATTGATATGAATGAGTTCGATAAAACATGGGAAAATCTTAAACGAGAAGAAAAGGGTGAGACTACAGTTACAGAAGGATTAAACAGAATTCCTGTAGATTTACCAGCTTTGATGAAGGCTAAAAAAATACAAAAAAAAGCTGCTCTAGTAGGTTTTGATTGGGACGATATTGAGGACGTTCATAAAAAAGTTAGAGAAGAATATCAAGAACTACTTGACGAATGTAAATCGGGGAATATAAAATACATAAAGGAAGAGTTGGGAGACTTACTATTTTCAATAGTAAATTTAGCAAGATTTTTAAAGGTAGATCCAGAAGAAGCATTAAATATTACGAATGACAAATTTATTAAAAGATTTGACTTTGTTGAACAGAGTGCTATAAAATTGAACAAGAGACTGGAAGATATGACATTAGAAGAAATGGATGAACTTTGGGAACAGGCTAAATTTCAATAAATTTTAGAAGGAAATTTCTAGCGTGTATAGAACTAAGAATTAATGGGTTTTATACGATAAACAATTTAGGAGGTAAATATTGTGAATAAAGCTGAATTAGTATCAAAAATGGCAGAAAAAAGTGAATTAACAAAGAAAGAAGCTGAAATGGCTTTAAATGCTTTAATGGAATCAATCCAAGAAGCATTAGTATCAGGAGAAAAAGTTCAATTAGTAGGATTTGGAACTTTTGAAACTAGAGAAAGAGCTGCAAGAAAAGGTAGAAATCCAAGAAATCCAGAACAAGAAATTGATATACCAGCTTCAAAAGCTCCAGTATTCAAAGCTGGAAAATCTCTTAAAGAAGCAATAAATCAAGCATAATATAAAATTTAGGTATTTAAACATCTAAACATTTAATAATACAGTATAGTAATTTTAAATAATTACTTTGTAAGAGATGAAACAATATTTTTAAGATAAAAAAGGACTAAGTAATTATAATGCTTAGTTCTTTTTTATTATGATTTTACAGGAGGCATATATATGAGATTAGATAAATTCTTAAAGGTTTCAAGAATTATCAAGCGTAGAACAGTTGCGAAGGATGCTTGTGATAAAGGAATTGTGACAATAAACGGAAAAGTCGCTAAATCATCTACAGAGGTAAAAATAGGCGATATACTAGAAATAACTTTTGGTGAGAAAAAAATGAAATTTAAAATAAATGAGATAAGAGAACATGTTTTAAAGGCAGAGGCCAAGGAAATGTACGAAATAGTAGAATAATATTAAAAAATCCTCAGTATATTTATATTAGTATATAAATAAATTTGAGGTGATAAAGTGGAACATAATATAAGTTTAAAAGGTAGATCAGATTTGTTAATATCAGGAGTAGAGCATATATATTCCTTCAGTGATAAAAAAGTAGAAATACAAACCTGTGAAGGAAGATTAGTAATAGATGGAGAGGCGCTGGATATGAACAAGCTAAATCTCGAAGAAAACGTGATAAGCGTCCAAGGAACAATAAATTCAATCGTCTACTCTAAATCTAAAAAAACACAAGAAAGCTTTTTAAAAAAGGTTTTTAAATAAATGAATTATTTCATAGAAGATTTAAATGTATTTTATGCTACCATCTACGGTGGAATAGCTATAGGGATTTTATTTGATATTAACAGATCGCTGAAAAATAATTTTAAATTTATAAAAAGAATATCTTTTATATTCGATATATTATTTTGGATACTAGTGACATTTATTATTTTTATAGTTATAAATGCTACCAGTAAATTTGAACTGAGATATTATCATTTTATAGCTTTATTAGTTGGATTTATTTTATATTACAACACTATAAGCAAGTTTGTACTTAGGTTTAATAGCATGGTGATAAATTTTATTAAATCCTTCATAAAAAAGCTTGTATTAAGCATAGTCGGAATATTAGAGAATTTGTATTACATTATAGTCTATTCAATACATTTTTTATTTGATATTATATTTTACATACCAAACATTGTTTTTATAAAAGGAAAGTCATCTAAAAGGCCTTTGGTAAAAAAGAAAATGAAAAAGGGTGTATAGTATGAACTTAAGAAAAAAATTCTCTGGTCAATGGATATTAATTTATATGTTTGCCTCATTTGTAGTGTTTACTTTAATAGTTGGTGTTATTGTTCAATTGCAAAATATTAGAGATTATAAAGAGGAGATTTCTAAATTAGAATGTGAAATAGACGACACAGAGAATGAGATAAAAAAATTTCAAAATAATAAATCTTATAAAAATGATGAAGAATTAGAACGCTTAGCAAGAAATGAATTAGGTATGGTCAAAAAAAATGAGATAATATATTTAGAAAAATAAATTTAGTAATTTAAATAACTAAATGGTAACTCTTTTGGGGTTGCCTTTTTTGTTTTATAATAAATACAATAAAGCTATATTAAAAATCTAGGAGGACAAAATGAAAATAGGAACTATAGACATAGGGACAAACTCTATGAGATTATTAACTGCTATATACAAGGACGAAAAGATAATAGATAGAAAAAAATACGTAAATACTACTAGAATCGGTCAAGGTGTAGATGATAAAGGATATATATCACAAGAGGCTATAGATAGAAATATAAAGGCTCTGAAGGAATTTAAGGATATTTGTGACAGTGAAGGCTGTGATTACGTATACTGCATGGGGACATCTGCTTTGAGAGATAGCAAAAATGCCGACGAATTTATAGCTCTTGCAAAAAAAGACACAGGAATAGATGTAGAAGTTATCACAGGAGAGAGAGAATCTAATTTAGGATTTTTAGGAGTATTAGAAGGTGTTCAAAAGGAGGACTCTGAAGAGATTCTAGTTGTAGATATTGGAGGAGGCTCTACAGAATTTATAGTTGGAAATCAAGACGGCGTAAATTTTTGTAAAAGTGAAAATATAGGTGCTCTAAGATTAACAGAAAAATTTTTAAAAACAGAAATAGTAACTGATCAAGAATTAAACGATACAGTTGAATTTATAAATAAAACAATCGAAAATACAATAAATACAATTAAAAATAGAAATATAAAAAAATTAGTAGGTATAGGAGGCACAATCACATCTGTATCTGCTATCAATCAAAAATTAGAAGTATACTCTATGGAAAAAGTACACAACAGTAAAATATGCAAAAAAGAAGTAGACCAAATTCTACAAATGCTAAAAAATATGACATTAGAAGATAAAAAGAGACTAAATGGTCTACAACCAAAAAGAGCGGATATTATAACAGCTGGTGTAGTAATTTTAGACATGATAATGGAAAAGCTAGAATTAAATGAAATAATTGTAAGTGAATACGATAATTTGGAAGGCTTAATGTGTCAAATGGCAAAAAAGATGTCTTAAAGTTTTTTGATTTTAGGTACTAGAAATGACAAATTAATTTCTCCTGCTTTGCTACAATCTATGTAAACAAAGGAGGAGATTTTTTATGGACAGAACAGCGACCATTAAAAATAAGGGTTTTAATTACAGCAATTTAAAGCTCTCGAGAATCTTTGATTCAAAAGTTATAATTTTTATGATAATTGGATTTTTATTAAGCAGATCAATTTTAATAGATGGTATTGCTCCATTGGGATTAGCTTTTTTCTTATACATATGTAGATTTGATAAATATAAAATACAGGTTTTTATAGCAGTTTTATTGGGGACTTTACTATCTTTTAATGAAGTATCTATAATAGCTAAATATGTTGCTTGTGCTACTATAATAATGATTTTCAGTAAAAAAATAAAAGAAGTTACTGAATTATTTAAGTTGAGCTTGATTGGATTTTTAATAATATTGCCAGTATCTATGATGTGTACTTTAGCTACAGATATAAGATTATATAGCTTTATAGTAGTTGGAATTGAGTCTATTATAGTATTTACATCAGTTTTTATATTTGCATACGGGATAAAATTTTTAGTATCCAATCAAAATCAAATGAGCATAAAAACAGAAGAGATAATATCTATCAGTTTATTAACAACTTTCAGTATCATGGGAGTGGGACAGATGGCTATATTAGGTGTTTCATTGAGAAG
>NZ_JALEXO010000261.1 GCF_022780145.1 Intestinibacter sp. | reverse complement strand
TATCCAGGTAAATAAGCTATTTTACCTCCACCGTCTGTAACAACAGAATTCATGACTTCTAGCATTTTTTTTGAGGTATCTTTAGAAACTACCTGTCTTACAGTTTTAGGTTCAATTTCTTCTGTTATATTCCCTTCATTATCTGTATAAGCCTTTACAAGTCTCGGCTGCATGAGATTTCCATCGTTTGCAATAGCGGAGACTGCTGTGATTAGCTGTATAGGAGTAACTGATATAGATTGACCGAATGAAATAGTCGCTAGCTCCACAGGACCGACATCTTTTTCCTTATATAATATACTGTTCGCTTCTCCTACTAAATCTATACCTGTTTTGCTTGTAAGTCCAAACCCTTCTATATAATCGTATAATTTGCTAACTCCAAGCCTTCTTCCTAATTCCACAAAAACTGGGTTACATGAATTTTGCACTGCTTCTTCAAACGTTTCGCTTCCATGAGGTCTGTAAGATCTCCAGCATTTTATCTTTTGCCCTTCTACATTTACGCTACCTGTACATGTAAAGTGTTCATTTGGTTTGATTACATTTTCTTCTACTGATGCTGTAGATGTTATCAGTTTAAAAGTAGACCCTGGTTCATATGTATCACTTATAAGTGTATTTCTCCACATTTCATAATAGGCGTTTATTTTTTTATCGTCGTCATAGCTTTCTAACAACTCCTCAAAATAAGGATATATCGCTTTTGTAGGAGTATTTGGGTCGTAATCTGGCTTTGATGCCATTGCTAAAACATCTCCTGTTTTTGGGTCCATGGCGATTATCTTTACTCTTTTGGCGTTGTTTAGTTCATAGGCCCTTTGTGCTGCTTTTTCTGCATAGCTTTGAATAACTTCATCTATAGTAAGCACTAATCCATTTCCCTGAGTGGGCTCGTAATACTTTTCTACACCTTGATTGATTTCCCTACCAGATGCATCAGTGCTGACTATCAGCTTTCCTTCTTCACCATGTAATTTACTATCGTATTTTAATTCAATACCACTTACTCCTGAGCCGTCTGCTGACGTATGACCTAAAACATACGATGCAAAATTTCCATATGGGTAATATCTCTTTGGATCTTCTGATACCCATATTCCTGATAAAGACTGGCTTTGTATTTTATCGGCCACATCGTCGTCTACCCATCTTTGGATTCTAACTAATGCTTGATCTGTTTTTGATATTAATTTTAAAACTTCTTCGTAATCCTTATCCTTAACTATGCTCGCGATTTTCTTCGCCGTCTCCTCTTTATCCTTCACTTCAACTGGCTTACACCAAATGGTGTATTTCGTAACACTCACAGCTAATTCCTTCATATTTTTGTCGTAAATAGTCCCACGTTTTGCCTCTATAGGAATTTCTCTCGTCTGCTGCTCTGAGGCCTTAGTACTGAGCCATTCACCATTTATGAGCTGCAAATAACAAGTTCTTACTATTAATATTAAAAACAAGCTACATGCGCAAATAAGAACTAATACTAATCTTTTTTTACTTTTAATCCTTATTTTTTTCATTTCATCCTCCTTTAATCGTCTACAGAAATATACCTTTTTTGATATTCTTTCGGATAAATCATATTCAATTTTGAACTAGCCTCTTCTTCTAAGTTATTTGAGCTTTTGTCGCCTATATTTTCTACTTTTAAAGTTTCTAGCTTATTCTGTTTCTTTTTTAAATCCTTTTCCAAATAATATATATCGTATTTTAAGCTCGAAGAAATCTGATAAATACATAAATTTCCAATACCTATCGCCGCTATTAAAACAATCAATATTACACCTCTTTTATTTTTATTCTTTTTCCTTCTTTTATATGCTTTAAAACTCTTTATTTTTTCCTTACTCTCCTTCATATCAAGACCCCCTAATTTTAAACATCAATACATAGTCTCAATTAAAGAATTATTTATTTCGGATATATCTTCCTCTAAAAAAATTTCTAAAAAAATATACATATAAATACAAATTCGATTTTTTTGTTTCAATATTTTTGAATATATTTTAAATTGAAACAAAAAAAATACACCTAACTTTAGTTTTATTCACTAAAATTAAGTGTATTTATCGTATACTATTCTAATTCAAAGGCGCCAGTATATAATTGATAGTATTTGCCATGTTTTTCAATAAGCTCGTCGTGACTTCCACGCTCGATTATTCTACCTTGGTCTAACACCATGATGACGTCTGAATTTTTTATTGTAGATAATCTATGCGCTATTACAAATACTGTTCTTCCCTCCATCAATTTATCCATACCATCTTGAACTATTTTTTCTGTTCTAGTATCTATACTAGATGTAGCTTCATCTAGTATAAGTACTGGTGGGTCTGATATTGCAGTTCTAGCAATTGATAAAAGCTGTCTTTGTCCTTGAGATAAATTGCTTCCATCTCCTGTTAAAACAGTATTATATCCATCCTTTAAATGAGATATAAATCCATGTGCATTGGCAAGCTTAGCGGCGTTTATTACTTCTTCGTCAGTTGCATCTAATTTCCCATATCTGATGTTTTCCATTACAGTTCCAGTAAATAAATGCGTATCTTGAAGTACTATTCCCAATGATCTTCTCAAATCGTCTTTTTTGATTTTATTTATATTGATTCCATCATATCTAATTTTTCCGTCTTGTATATCGTAAAATCTATTTATCAAGTTTGTAATTGTAGTTTTACCTGCACCTGTAGCTCCTACGAAAGCTACCTTTTGACCTGGCTTAGCGTAAAGCCTTATATCGTGTAAAACTATCTTATCGTCGTTGTAACCGAAATCAACACCGTCGAATACTACGTCTCCACTTAACTTAGTATATGTGACAGTACCTTCTGCTTTATGAGGATGCTTCCATGCCCAAGTTCCTGTATGCTCTTTTACTTCTTTGATTTCTCCATCTTCTTCTACGGCATTTACTAAAGTTACATAGCCATTGTCTACCTCTGGTTCTTGATCTATAAGTTCAAATATTCTACCAGCTCCAGCAAGGGCCATTATTATAGAGTTAAACTGTTGAGATACTTGAGTTACCGGCATATTAAAGCTTCTAGTAAGTTGTAGGAAAGAAGCTAATCCTCCTAGAGTCAGACCTCCTACACCAGTTATAGCTAAAACAGCACCAATAGCAACTATTAAAACATAGCTTATATTACCTATATTTCCCATTATAGGCATCAGCATATTTGCAAAGCTATTTGCATTGTCTGCACTTTCAAATAATTTGTCATTTAACTCGTTAAATTTAATATTTGACTCTTCTTCATGGCAGAATACTTTAACGACCTTTTGACCCTCCATCATTTCTTCAATATATCCATTGACTGCACCTAAATCTCTTTGTTGATTTATAAAGTAGTGAGAGCTCTTACCACCTACAACCTTCATAACTCTGTACATTACAACAACCATCAACAAAACTAAAACTGTAAGTATCGGACTAAGTATTATCATAGATGCTAAAGTACCTACTATAGTTATTACAGAAGATATAAGCTGAGGTATACTTTGGCTTATCATCTGTCTTAAGGTATCTGTATCATTTGTATAAATACTCATAATATCTCCATGAGCATTTGTATCAAAGTACTTAATCGGAAGCTTCTCCATATGTTCAAATAAATCATCACGGATATTTTTTAATGTTCCTTGAGATATATTTACCATAAGTCTACTATATATATAAGATGATACTGCACCTGTATAGAAAATTGCTGCCATTATACATAAAGCTTTTAACAAAGGTACAAAATTAGGGTTAGAGCTTCCTACAAGTGGCACTATATAGTCATCTATTAAGCTTTTTAAAAATAAATTTCCTAAAACAGAAACAATTGAACTAATAAATATCATTATTAAAACTATAAAGAATAAAAATTTATATTCTTTAAATATATAATCTATTATTCTCTTTAAAGTCTTCATAGGATTACCTTTAGGAGCATTTGGTCTTTTTCCATTTTTATCGAATTTTCTACTCATTATCATCAGCTCCCTTCATTTGTGATTCGTAAACTTCTCTATAGATAGAATTATTTGCTTTCAATTCATCGTGTGTTCCTATTGCATCTATTTTTCCATCATCTAAAACTATAATCTTATCGCTATCTTCAATTGACGATATACGTTGAGCTATTATAATTTTAGTTGTAGACGATATATCATTTTTTAGAGCATCTCTAATTATTGCATCTGTCTTAGTATCTACTGCACTTGTAGAGTCATCTAGAATCAATATTTTAGGCTTTTTAAGAAGTGCTCTTGCGATACATAATCTCTGCTTTTGACCTCCAGATACGTTAGTTCCACCTTGTTCTATATAAGTATCGTATCCATCAGGGAAAGTTTCTATAAACTCGTCTGCACAAGATTTTTTACATGCATCTATTATCTCTTCGTCTGTGGCGTTTTTGTCTCCCCATCTTAAATTTTCTTTAATTGTACCTGAAAATAGTACATTTTTTTGTAAAACCATAGAAACTTCATTTCTAAGGCTTTCAGTATCGTAATCCCTTACATCTACTCCACCGACCTTTATACTTCCTGCTGTAACATCGTAAAGTCTCGGTATTAGTTGAACTAAAGTGGATTTCGCACTACCTGTTCCTCCTAAGATTCCAATAGTTTCGCCTGATTTTATTTCTAGATTTACGTTTTGTAGATTTAACTTGTTTTCGTCTCCTGCATAAGAAAAATCTACATTTTCAAATACTATAGATCCATCCTTTACTTCTTTTATTGGATTTTTAGGATTTGTTATAGTGCTCTTTTCTTCTAAAACTTCAAATATTCTATCTGCAGAAGATTTTGCCATAGTTATCATTACAAATACCATAGATATCATCATCAAACTCATAAGTATTTGAGTTGCATAAGTAAATAAACTCATAAGCTGACCTGTAGTCATTGTATCTGAAACTATCATTTTAGCCCCAAGCCATGATAAAAGCAATATACATGTATACATAGTAAACTGCATTACAGGTGCGTTTAATACTAATATTTTTTCTGCATCTACGAACTTATTTTTTACATTTAAAGAAGCCTTTTTAAATTTATTTATTTCAAAATCCTCTCTTACAGCAGATTTCACTGTTCTTATTCCAGTTAAATTCTCTTGAACACTGGCATTTAAATCATCGTATTTTTTGAAAACACTCATAAATTTAGGATGTACATTTGTCATTATAAAAAAAAGCACTGTTCCTAAAAATATTATCGCCCCTAAAAATACTAATGATAAAGTCTTATTTATTAAAACAGACATAATCATAGCAAACACGAGCATAAGTGGAGCCCTTACACACATTCTCAAAATCATCTGATATGCATTTTGTACATTTGTTATATCAGTAGTAAGCCTTGTGACTAGACCTGCTGTTGAAAACTTGTCGATATTTTCAAATGAAAATTCTTGAATATTTTCAAACATAGCACTTCTCAAATTTCTCGCAAAGCCAGCAGAAGCATTAGCTCCATACTTCGCAGCTAAAGCACCACAAAAAAGTGATAACATAGATATAACTAACATAAGTACACCTATTTTGGCAATATATCCCATATCACTATTATTTATACCATTATCAATGATTGCAGCCATTAAAAACGGTATAATTACTTCACAAATAGCTTCTAGTATTATAAATAATGGTGTTAATATAGAAGCTTTTTTAAATTCACCAATATATGATGCTAATTTTCGTATCATTTTATCCCTCCTCAATACATAAATAATTTTATTTTTGCAAAATTAAAAAGTCCTCATTATAAAAATTATTAAATTAATATAGACTTTTTAAAACTTACTATAGAAATTTCTCTATGTTTTTAAAATGTAATTTATTTTAAATTATTTAAAACCTTATCTAATAATACAACTAATTCTTCTTTTTCTTCGTCAGAAAAGCCTTTAACAATATATGATTCTAATTCTTCGAGATGTATATAAGTTTCTTGTACTACTTTTTTGCTTTTGTCGGTCATTTTTATAATTTTAGATCTTCTATCCTTTAAATTTGTCTCTCTAGTTATTAAATTCTTATCCTCTAGTCTGTTCAAAATTCCTGTAATTGTAGGATTTTTCAATCTTAAACCAGCTTCTAAATCCCTTTGTGTAACTACAGAATCCTCATGGTGCTTTAAATACAGAAGTACATTCATTTGAGATTGTGTCAAATTATACCCTTGTAAATGCTTATTACATCGATATTCAAAAGCTATGTGTATTTGTTTAAATGTAGAACTTAGCATTGATTTTCATCTCCTTAAAATATATAGCTTGCTATATATTTTATTAATTTTTATTTTTTGTGTCAAGATATATTTTTAATTTATAAATATTTGTTTTCAAAAAAAAACGAAAAATCTTAACTTTGAAGAAGTTAAAATTTCTCGCTTTTTTTATCAATATTTATATAATCATCACTATTTTATTTCGTCTTGTATTCCTGGAATTATAGGTAATTTATCAAATCCAACTTGTAAATCTTCATCTGTAGGAATATAATCAGTCATTGTTCCTTCTACATAAGCATTATATCCCTTCATATCGAAGTATCCTGTTCCAGTTAAGCCGAATAATATAGTTTTTTCTTCACCAGTTTCTTTGCATTTTAATGCTTCATCTATTGCAACTCTAATAGCATGTGATGATTCTGGAGCTGGAAGTATAGTTTCAACCTTAGCGAATAATGTAGCTGCTTCAAATACCTTAGTTTGTTCAACTGCAACTGCTTCCATATATCCATCGTGATATAATTTAGATAATACTGGACTCATACCGTGATATCTAAGTCCTCCAGCATGGTTTTTAGATGGTGTAAATTCACATCCTAAAGTGTACATTTTAGCCATAGGAGTTATTTTACCTGTATCACAGAAATCGTATGCGTATTTACCTCTTGTAAGAGATGGACAAGATGCTGGTTCTACTGCAACTATTCTAGGATTTGCTTTTCCTAATAGCTTGTCTTGCATATATGGAGCTATAAGTCCACCTAGGTTAGATCCTCCACCTGCACATCCTATTACTATGTCAGGGTATTCTTCTAATTTATCCATAGCAGCTTTAGCTTCTAAACCTATTATTGATTGATGCAAAAGTACTTGGTTTAAAACTGAACCTAAAACATATTTGTATCCATCTGTTCCTACTGCTACTTCAACAGCTTCAGATATTGCAGTTCCTAGAGAACCTGGATCATCTGGATTTTGAGCTAGTATTTTTCTACCTGCATTTGTAGTGTCACTTGGAGATGGAGTTACATTTGCTCCAAATACTTTCATTATATTTTTTCTGTCAGGCTTTTGTTCATAAGATACTTTGACCATATATACATTTAGTGGTAATCCAAAGTATGAACAAGCTTCTGATAAAGCAGTTCCCCATTGACCTGCACCAGTTTCAGTAGTAACACCTTTTAAACCTTCTTTTTTAGCATAATAAGCTTGTGCTATAGCTGAATTTAATTTGTGGCTTCCTGAAGTATTGTTTCCTTCAAATTTATAGTATATTTTAGCTGGTGTTCCTAGAGCTTTTTCTAGATTATATGCTCTACAAAGTGGTGATGGTCTATATATTTTGTACATTTCTCTAACTTCATCTGGTATATCAACGTATCTAGTTTCGTTGTCCATTTCTTGATGAGCTAATTCCTTGCAAAATACAGGATATAAATCTTCTTCAACAGCTGGCTTCATTGTAGCAGGATTTATCATTGGATCTGGTAATTCCTTCATGTCAGCTCTTAGGTTATACCATTGTTTTGGTATTTCTTCTTCACTTAAATATAATCTGTATGGTGCCTTTTTCATATTTTTTTCCTCCCTAATACTTTAAATTAATAATTTTTTCAAATAAAAAAGACTTTTATCCCATAATCGGGACAAAAGTCATATCTTCTGCGGTACCACCCTAATTGGTCATAAGACCCACTCATCTCATATACTATCATATATGCTCCTATGGTAACGGATGGAGTTCCCGTCAGATACTACTCAGATAAAACCTTTCATTCTGCCCTCATAAGTCCATTCAATACAAGTTATTTATCGCGATTCCACCATTTGCGACTCTCTGTAAAATAATTATTGTATCTACTTCTCTTATTCATCGGTTTAAATTATTATATTAAAATTATATTTCTCCACGTTTTATTTGTCAACTATTTTCTAAATTTATTTGTTATTTCAAATTTTCTGTCAAGTTTTCAATATATATTTTTTTCAAATTATTTATCAATCGATATAAAAATAGCTTATAATTAATAGAAGGAGGATTTGAAATGGATATAAAAAATTTATGTTTAGATATAGAAGATTGGATAATAAACGTCAGAAGAGATTTACACAAGACACCAGAATTAGGCTTAAAGGAATTTCAAACTAGAGAAAAAATCAAAAAATACTTAGATGAAATAGGAGTTGACTATGTAGAGTACAAAAATACAACTGCTATAGTAGCTGAAATAAACAAAGGCTTTGAAAAAACAGTAGCTTTGAGAGCCGATATAGATGCTCTACCTATCACAGAAGAATTAGATTTAGAATATAAATCTCAAAACGAAGGAGTTATGCATGCTTGCGGCCACGATGCACATACTGCGATGTTATTAGGAGCTTGTAAAATTTTATATGAAAATAGAGATTTATTAAAAGTGAATGTAAAATTCTTTTTCCAACCTGGAGAAGAAATCGGTGCAGGAAAATATATGATTGAAGAAGGATGTCTAGAAAATCCAAAGGTAGATATGGTATTTGGTATGCATGTCGGATCTCATATAAAAACAGGATATATCGAGATAAAAAAAGGCACTGCAGCAGCATCAACAGATAGACTCATTTTAAGAGTATTAGGCAAAAATGGACATGGAGCGTACCCACATGAAGGAGTGGATGCAATAGTTATCGCATCTTACTTAGTAACTGCACTTCAAAGCATTGTCAGCAGAAATATAGACCCTACTGACTCTGTAGTAATCTCCTTTGGGAAAATAGAAGGTGGACATAAGGGCAATATTATATGTGATGAAGTCAAGCTTACTGGTACCTTAAGAACACTAAACGAAGACAGTAGACATTTAGCAAAGAAAAAAATTAAATCTATGTGTGAAAATATAAGCGCTGGATTTGGAGGAAATGTAGAACTTGAGATAATCCCAGGTATTCCAACTCTAGTAAATAATTCTGAGCTAGTAGATTTAGTTGTAAAAAATACATCTGAATTATTGGGAGCTGATAAAGTGTTAAAAAAAGAAAAATCCCCTCTTGGAGCTGAGGATTTCTCATGGTTTTTACAAAAGGTTCCAGGTGTATTCTTTAACCTAGGATGTGGTAATGAAAATAAAAACACTATTTACCCTATCCACAACTCAAAATTCAATATAGATGAAGATTGCCTTTTAATAGGGACAATGATTCATGTTAAAAATGTATTATCTCTAAAATAATATAAAAATAAGGAGAATCCTATGAAAAAAATATTTATTATAGCATTAATTATATCTAGCATCTTTTGCTTTGGATGTAATCATAAAGGTGATTCAGAAACCATGGTAAAATTAAATAAAATAGATATTTCTGCATTAAGCAATAGAAAAATTAAAAATATAATCGACGATTCTTCTTTAGAAGAGGGTGTTTATCAGATAAATACTAAGTCTAATACATATATATATTTCTTAGGAGTTAAAAACGAATTTACTGATATAAAATGTGATATCGAAGATGATACTTTAAATATCGGAGCTTCTTTAAATAAAAAAGATAACTCTAAAGAACTATCACAAAAGCTATTTGTAGTTTATCAAAAGAACAATACTGTTTCTTATGATAAGGCAAATTATTATGATAATATAAAATTAACTGTAGACGGTAAAGCTTCAAGCTTTAAATCTATAATCACTATAGATTAATATACCTAAAAAAATCCCTACACAGATTATACAAAAATTTTAATCTGTATAGGGATTTTTTATAATTAATACCAATATAATTTCCATCTTCCGCTCAAATATCTCCATACGAAAAATACACTTCTAACTGCCCAGTCTATTGTCATAGCAACCCATACGCCGAATACACCCCAGCCCATGAATTTTCCTACAATATAACTAAATCCTATTCTAAATATCCACATTGAAACTATGCAGACAATCATACAGAATTTTACATCGTTACAAGCTCTAAGAGTATTTGGAAGTGTAAATGATAAAGGCCAAATAAGCATACCCATCACTCCGTGGTAAATTATGATATCTCTAGCCATCCTAGATGTCTCTTGAGATAAATTGTAAACATCTAAAATAGGAGCTAATAATATAAATATAATTACGTTAGTAATTATCATACCAATATACGTAAATTTTAATAATTTCTTAGTATAGTATCTCGTTTGACATTCATCATTTGCGCCCACACACTGTGATGTCACTGCTAGAACAGCTTGCCCAATCGCCATGCCTGGTACTATTTGGAATAATGCAAGACAGTTACTAACTGCATTTGCCGCTATTGATGCAGTTCCAAAGCTAGCTACTAAATTTAAAACTACTATTTTACCAAGCTGGAACATACTGTTTTCTAATCCATTTGGAACACCTATATATAAAATTCTCTTTATCATACCTCCATCAAAACGAAGGTTCATTTTCTCAGATAAATGAATTTGTAACCCTTGATTTCTTATAAGATAAAATGCTATTATCGCTGCTAGATATCTAGAAAATACTGTCGGAATGGCAGCTCCCATAACTCCAAGCTTTAATCCATATATTAAAAGAGCATTTCCAACGAAGTTTACACTGTTCATAAGAATTGATATTTTCATAGTTATTTTAGAATTTCCCATAGCTCTAAATAAAGCTGCCGCTCCATTGTAAATAGCTATTCCTGGAATTGATAAAAATACTATCAATAAGTATATATTAGCATGATACATGACATCAGCTTCTAATGTACCAAAAACTTTGTATAATATAAAGTTTTTCAAAAGGTAACCTATAATCATAACTGTAATTGAACTGACTATTAAAAATAACATCAATTGATCTGACGCTTCACAAGATTTCTTTTCATTTTTTTGACCTAAATATTGCCCTGCTACGACAGCACCACCAGTCCCCAACGCTGTAAAAACCTGTGTTATAAGCACCATAACTGTATCAACTAAGGATACTGCCGATACCGCTGATTCCCCTACGCTCGCTACCATAATTGAATCTACTAATCCTACAACTATCAAAAGTAATTGCTCTACTATCAATGGACCAATTAGCTTCTTTAAGTCTGAATTAGAAAATAAATAATTTATATTTTTCTGACTTGTTTCCATTAAAACCACTTCTTTCAAATAATTTTTTTCACATAAATTAAGTAGCTATCAATATACAATATATCAATAGCTACTTGTTATCATTTATTTATTATATACCCGTTGGTATTTTTTTACAATATCTTTATTATAAAGAAATTTCTATAAAGCTGCTGCTTTTAATGCTTGGTCTAAATCCCATAGTAAGTCATCTATATCTTCTATACCTACAGACATTCTTATCATATCTGGTCTAACACCTGCTGCTGCTTGTTCTTCTTCGTTAAGTTGAGCATGTGTAGTACTTGCAGGATGTATAACTAATGATTTAGCATCGGCAACATTTGCAAGATGAGAGAATATTTGAAGGCTTTCTATGAATTTCTTACCAGCTTCTAGTCCTCCCTTGATACCAAATGTAAATATTGAACCTGGTCCTTTTGGTAGGTATTTTTGAGCTAAATCGTAGTATTTATTGTCTTTTAATCCTGGATAATTAACCCATGCAACTTGTGGATGGTCATTTAAAAATTCAGTTATAGCTTTTGTATTGCTTACATGTTTTTCTATTCTAAGTGACATAGTTTCAAGTCCTTGTAATAGCATAAATGCGCTGAATGGACTTAAGCAAGCACCAGAGTCTCTTAGCCATTGAACCTTTAATTTAGTTGCATAAGCTGCTCTTCCAACATCTTTTGCGTAATTAAGTCCATTATAAGACATATCTGGTTCAGTTAAGCAAGGGAATTTTCCACTACCTATCCAGTCGAAGTTACCGCTGTCTACTACAACTCCACCTAAAGTAGTACCGTGACCACCTATGAATTTAGTAGCTGAGTGAACTACTATATCTACGCCGTGATCAAATACTTTTATTAAATAAGGAGTTCCAAAAGTATTGTCTAGCATAAATGGTATTTTATTTTCATGAGCTATATCTGCTATAGCTTCGATGTCTACTAGATTTATTCCTGGATTACCTATAGTTTCTGCATAAACTAATCTAGTTTTTTCGTTTATTGCTGCTCTAAAGCTTTCTGGATCGTCTGGATTTACGAAATGAGTTTTTACACCAAATTTTGGAAGCATGTTTGAAAGTAAGTTATATGTTCCACCGTATAGAGTTGGTGCTGCAACTATTTCATCTCCTTCTTGTATTATGTTAAGTATTGCTGCATTTATAGCTCCCATTCCTGAAGAGAATGCTACTGCTCCTACTCCACCTTCAAGTAGAGCCATTCTATCTTCAAACACTTGAACTGTTGGGTTTGATATTCTTGAATATATATGTCCATCTTTTTTAAGTGCAAATAAATCTGCTCCATGTTGAACATCTTCAAAACAATATGATGTTGTTTGATATATTGGAACTGCTCTAGATCCTGTAGCTGGATCTGGTTCTTGTCCTCCATGAACTTGTAATGTACTAAAACCTAATTTTCTTTCTGCCATATTAGTCCCTCCAAATATAATATATAAATATAAGCTTTTACCAAATAAACTCTTACACTTCATTTTATAGAAAATTTTAAACCACGCTAAAAAACTCTTTTATCAAAAGATAAAAGAGTCTAAATTCATATCTTCTCTTATCTTTCTTATGAAAACATAAGTAGGATTTAGCACCTATCTAAAATATAGGTTGCCGGACTTCACAGGGCCTATTCCCTCCATCACTCTTGATAAGAATTTATTTAGTTAATATATTTATTATATACCTAAAAGTATATCAAAACAACAAAATTTTACATATATGGTAAATTTTATTATTTTTTCTCTGCTACTCTCAGCTTTGCACTTCTCGAACGTGGATTAGCTTCGACCTCTTCCTTAGATGGAAGTATCGGTTTTCTCGTAATTACTTTGACTTCAGAAACCTTGTCGCACTGACAAATTGGGAGCTCTGGCGGACATATACAGCTAAGTGATAGATATTTGAATTCGTTTTTTACTATTCTATCCTCTAGTGAATGGAAAGTTATTATACATATTCTTCCTCCCTTATTCATCATAGAGACAGCGTCATCTATCATCTTGTTTATTACACCTAGCTCGTTATTTACTTCTATACGTATAGCTTGGAAAGTTCTTTTCGCTGGGTGTGGACCGTCTATTCTAGCTTTTTTAGGAATCGCCTTTTTAATTACATCTACTAACTCTCCTGTCTTTTCTATAGGCTTGTTTTTTCGCTCTTCAACTATAAATTTGGCAATTCTCTTCGCCCAATTATCTTCACCGTAGTCTTTTATTATCTTTGCAAGCTGTTCTTCTGAATAAGTATTCACCACGTCGTATGCAGAAAAATCTTGTCTGACATCCATTCTCATATCTAAAGGTGCATCGTGCATATATGAAAATCCTCTGTCTGCTTCATCTAATTGATGTGATGACACTCCTAAGTCAGCTAAAACGCCATCGATTTTATATACGCCTATTTTCTCAAGCTCTTCTTTTATATTTGCAAAATTGCTGTGGATAAATCTAACTCTATCAGAATACTCGCCGAGTCTTTCTTTTGCTGTAGCTATAGCATTTTTATCTTGATCAAATCCTATAAAAAGACCTTTATCTGAAAGTCTTTTGACAATTTCCTTTGAGTGACCTGCTCCACCCATTGTACAATCTACATATACACCGTCTTCTTTTATATTTAAATTTTCTATACATTCATTTAAAAGTACAGATACATGGTTAAATTCCACTAAAGCATCACTTCCTTTCTTCGAAATATTTTCTATCTATATATTATTTTTAGCTCTTCTAGATAATATGTAATTTAATATCACGCCTATAATTATACAAGCTAAGCTAACTACTTGGGCCATTCTAAGTGGTCCTAGCATAAGTGAATCTGTTCTAAGCCCTTCTATGAAAAATCTTCCTATAGAATATAAAATTATATAATCCACAAGTATTTGTCCTTGGTATTTTTGTTTTTTCCTAAATATAAATAAAAATAAGAAAACACCTAAATCCCAAATAGACTCATATAAAAAAGTAGGATGAACCTTTACGCCATCGACCATTATACCCCAAGGTAGATTTGTCGGACCTCCGTGGGCTTCTTGATTTAAAAAGTTACCCCATCTACCGATAGCTTGAGCTAGAGGTATTCCAAGTACTACGCAATCTGCTAATTTAAAGAAATTTATCTTTTTAATCTTCGCATATATAAATCCTGCTAATATACCCCCGATTAAACCTCCATGGATAGCCAATCCTCCTCCTCTGAAGTTTAATATCTCAGCTATATTTCCAGCATAATACGACCAATTAAAAATCACATAATAAGCTCTGGCACCTATTAATCCACATGGTATTGCTATCATAGCTAGGTTTAAAATATCATCTTCTGATATTTTAAGTCTCTTAGCCTCTCTAAGTGCGATAAAAACGGCTATCACCATTCCTGTAGCTATTAAAATTCCATACCACATTATATCTATTCCAAATAATGTAAATGCAACTCTATCCATATAAACACCTCTTATCTACCAAATATTCTCTTTAAAAATCCTCTTTTTTCTGCTGGCTTTTCAAGCGGTTCTTCAACAATTATGTCCTTATTTTGTATAATACATTCGGCATTATTTATAAATAAATCGTCAGCTAACTCCTTTGAATATTTCTTTTCAATATATTCATATGCATCCTTTAATAGTGGACGTCTTCTGCCAGAGCTATGTGCATCACTTGAAACTAAATGAACCATATTTCTGCTTATCAAGAGATTGCATAGCTTTTGCAGTTCTTTTCCATTTTTGCCCATAAGGCTAGAGCTGTTTATTTGAATAATTGCACCTGTCTTTATACAATCGTAAATTATCTCTGGATCCTCGTGGATTTTTGCATATCTCTCTACATGAGCTAAAACAGGTACGAATCCCTTTTGTTTTAATTCATATACGACATTGCATAAATTAATTGGGAAATTAGTCGGTGGAAACTCTACCAATACATACTTACTGTTATTTAAAGAAAAAAAGTCTAAATCCTCAATATTTTCTATTAAATTAGAAGTAAAATAAATTTCATTTCCCATATATACTTCAATGTCTATTTTATTTTCTTTTAACTCTCGTTTAAAATCTTCATAAACCTCTTTTAACTTATCACCTTTTAAGTATCTAAATTCAGGATGATAATGAGGAGTAGCGATAATTTTTGTTATTCCTTGCTCTTTAGCTATCAGAGCCATACTTATGGCATCATGCATACATTCTGCTCCATCATCTACATCTGGTAATATATGGCAATGCATATCTATCATAAAAAATTCCCCCCTTTTGCCCAAATAATTTATATAAATACCATTGTTATTATATCAGTTTACGAGTTAAAAATAAATATTAAAAAAGTTGTAGGAAACAAGCTCCCCACAACTTTTTAGTTATTATTCAGCTTCTATAGGTTCCACGATAGATATTACACAATTATCTTCTCTAAAGTGATTTTTTAGTCTATCCTCTACCTCTTCAAATGTGATTTCTTTTATTACATCTACATAATCTAGTAAATTTATATCTTTAAATTTATAGAAAATAAAATTATTGGCGATAAATGTTATAGAATCAAAATACTTTATAAAACTACCTATTGAAGATTTTTTTATTCTCTCAAATGTCTTTTTATCTAAGCCTTCTTCTTTATATTTATCTAGGTATTCAAATATTATTTTTTTGACCTCTTTAGGATTTTTTGATTCTCCACCAATTGTCGTAAATGAATAATCTACCTGTGAATTAAATCCCGCTCCAAAGCTTCTATTTATCAATCCCTTCATATATAGATCTTCATATATTTCGCTTCCACGTCTAAATAGCATATCATTTAATATATC
>NZ_JALEXO010000221.1 GCF_022780145.1 Intestinibacter sp. | reverse complement strand
TCTCTTGGACCAGAACAATTAAAGCAAATGGTAGAAAAGATAATAAGAAGGGCTACTGTACCAGTAATAGTACAACCTAATGCAGGGCTTCCTGATATAGAAGATGGAAAAACTGTATATAAAATGACAGCAGAACAATTTTTAGAAGGTATATCTGAATTTGTAAAAATGGGAGCAACTATAGTAGGTGGATGTTGTGGAACAAATCCTGAATTTATAAAAGCTCTAGCTGACAATGTTAAAAATATAAAAGCAGAGCCATTGGAAAAGAATTTAGAATGTGTAGTTTGCTCACCTTCAAAATTTGTTGAAATTAACGGTCCAACAATAATGGGTGAAAGATTAAACCCAACAGGAAGAATACCTCTACAAAACGCTTTGATAAGTGGAGATTTAGACTACGTAGTGAGTCTTGGACTAGATCAAGTTGAAGAAGGTGCTGAAATATTAAATATGAATGTAGGGCTTCCTGAATTAGACGAAAAAGCTATGATGCCTAAAGTTATAAAAACTCTACAAGAAATCATAAATGTTCCTATACAACTAGATTCATCTAACGTAGACGCGCTAGAACAAGGTCTTAGATACTACAACGGAAGAACTATAGTAAACTCTATAAACGGAAAAGAAGAATCACTAAATTCTATCCTTCCAATCGTTCAAAAATACGGAGCAGCTGTAGTAGGACTAACATTAGACGAAAATGGAATTCCTAAAACAGCAGAAGGAAGATTTGAAATAGCTAAAAAAATAGTAGAAAGAGCAGAAAGCTACGGAGTAAGAAGACAAGATATATTTATAGACTGTCTATCACTTACTGTATCAGCACAACAAGAAGAAGCTATGGAAACTATAAAGGCCATGAGAATGGTAAAAGAAAATCTAGGCTGCAAAACTATACTAGGTGTGTCTAATATTTCATTCGGCGTGCCAAATAGAAGTGCATTAAACTCTACTTTCTTAAACTTAGCTTTAGGAGCAGGACTTGATTTAGCTATAATAAATACATCAGAATCTGTTATGATGGAATCAATGTATGCATATAGAGTAATAAGCAATATAGATAAAGGCTGCGAAAAATATATAGAAAAATATATGAATGTTTCAAAAGCAAAAAACGACCAAACTAAAGCCGTTGAAATAAATGAAGAAACTTCTTTAGATGTACTTATAGAAAGAGGTCTAAAGGATGAAACTAAAAATATGACATATAAATTGCTTGAAGAATATGATGGAAATTATATATTAGACAATATGCTAATACCTGCTCTAGATAAAGTCGGAGTAAAATATGACAATGGCGAAATATTCTTACCTCAAATGATACAAGCAGCAGAAACAATAAAAGTTTCATTAAATATTATAAAAGATAAACTAAGTGTCAATACTAATGATACAAGTAGCACAAAAGGTAAGATAATAGTTGCCACAGTAAAAGGTGACATACACGATATAGGTAAAAATATCGTAAAAATAATGCTAGAAAATTATGGATACGAAGTTATAGACCTAGGAAAAGACGTTCCAATAGAGACTGTAGTAGAAACTGCAAAGGAACAAAACATTAAGCTAATAGGTCTAAGCGCACTAATGACAACAACTGTACAAAATATGAAGGATACAATAAAGGCTATAAGAGACGCTGGAATAGATGCAAAAGTAATAGTTGGTGGAGCAGTTTTAACAGAAGAATATGCTAAAAAGATAGATGCAGACTACTATGCAAAGGATGCAAAACGCTCAGTAGAAATTGCAAAAATTACTTTTTAAAAAATAATGTGGAAAAGAACCATAAAAGTATGTTAAAATATAAAGGATATTTGAGGAGAATAAATTTATTTAATTTATTTTCCTTAAATACTTAAATATAGTAGCAAAATGTGTTACTATAATGAATATAGGTCATTAATTTACAAATATATATAAATTTAATTAATGATGTCAAATTAAAAATTTCTCGTCAACACAAAAAGAGGCTATAGTATAGCCTCTTTTTGTTTTTGGAAATTATTATTTATTTGAAGTAAAATCTTGATTTCTATATTAAAAAGATAAAAGTATACCTACTACAGCTGAAAGAGCTATATATACAACTGGATGTTTATTTGTATATTTTATTAAGAAAAATAGTATTACAGCAAATACGATAGATTTAAAATTAAGTAAATCTGTGATTTTTGAA
>NZ_JALEXO010000219.1 GCF_022780145.1 Intestinibacter sp. | reverse complement strand
TCTAAAAACAAATTTTTACTATATATTCAACATAGTACAGTTATTGAAAATTATGCAGAAAAATTAATAAATAATTTTAAGAAAGAAAAGTTAGATCATATTATTATAAAAGGATATGTTTTAAAAGATTATTATCCTTCTCCTGAGTATAGAAGTATGTCTGATATTGATATTTTAATTAAGCCAGATGATAGAGAAAAATCCCATGAAATTATGCTAAAATTAGGGTATAAGAATTCAATAAAGGATTCAAATGTCTGGGATTACAGAAAAAATAAATCGTATATAGAGATTCATACAAGTTTGATAGAAAATGAATTTAAAGAGGATGTAAATTTAAAAGAATATTTTTCAGATGCATGGTCACATATTGAGCGTTTTAGAGGTGAAAATTGCTATATCTTAGATAAGGAATATCATTTAATATATAATCTAGTTCATATTGCAAAGCATTTTTATAACTGTGGATGTGGAGTAAGAATGATTATGGACATTGCTGTTTACATAAATAAATTTGGAGATAGATTAGATTGGAATTATATATGGAATGAGTTAGAAAAGTTAGATTTGAAATTGTTTACTGAAAATATATTAATACTTTGTAATAAATGGTTCGACACAAAAATAGATTTTTCTTATGATATAGAACAAGATTTCTATAATAAATTATGTGAAAATATTTTGCTTGGTGGAACTTTTGGTTTTAATAATTCAAATTTTAGAATTGCAAAGATTAGAAATGATATAAAAAATGATCAACAAGATTATAGAAGTAGTTTAATTAATACTTTGAGATGTATGATTTTTCCACCATATGAAGAATTGATAAAGATTAATAGATATTCATTTTTAAAAGATAGAAAATACTTAATAGTATTTGCTTGGATTTATAGATGGTTTGATCAAATTAAGTCTAGAGGCATGAGTAGTATAGGATATATTTTATCTATTTTGAAAAGTAATAAAAAAATTGATGAACAGAAAGATACAATGAATAAATTAGGTTTATAGTAGTAAAAGTAGTACTACTAATATTATACTGACAAAATTTACATATATGCAGTAAAATAAAAGTATATACAAAATGGGAGATGATAAAAATGAAAATAAATGATGATTTTTACATGAAAGAGGTAGCAGGTCTAAATGTTGTTGTTGCAACAGGTGAATCTGCTGAAAATATGAATGCGATGATAAATTTAAATGAATCTGCTGCATTTTTATGGAAGCAGCTAGAAAATGATATAACTAAAGAAGAATTGATAAAAAGATTAACTGAAGAATATGACGTGGATTATGAAAGAGCCCGCGTTTCTGTTGAAAAGTTTATTTCTAAATTAAACGAAATAGGATGCTTGAGCTTTTAATTAATTCATGTGATATAGATATTAGTTTTAATAGGAGGAATGGTAAAATGAGAAGAGAATTTATGGAACCAGAAGTAGAAGTTGTTGAATTCGAAGTTTTTGAAGGAATAGCTTTTGACGATGATGATCCAGAAAATCCAGTTGAGCCAAATCCAAGTTGGGGCTGGTAAACCTATTTTGAAATGTTTAGTTAAGTACAAAGATTATAAGCTATGTCTTTGGCATAGCTTATAAAAAGGAGTTGTTATGGGAAAATATAAAATTGCAGACATGAATATAATTATGGAAAATAGTGGGAATAGAACAGAAATACAAGCAGAAAAATATTTATATAATTATGATGGAAAACCTGATTTTGAATTAAAATTTGAAGAATTTGAAATTCTGAATTCATATGAAAGATGCATAGAAAAGAATAATTATAAGAGAGAAGCATTTCCTGTGGATGACTTTAAATATGGTTTTTATGGAAGTAGTTTTGCTAAAAAAATATTGGAACATAATGGCTGTGTTTTGCATTCATCAGCTGTTGCAGTAGATGGAAAAGCTTATCTATTTTCCGCACATAGTGGTACAGGTAAATCTACTCATACTTCTCTGTGGTTAGATTATTTTAAAGACAAAGCAGTTATAGTAAATGATGATAAGCCATGTATTAGAGAAGTAGATGGAGAATTATATGTATATGGAACTCCTTGGAGTGGAAAATACGATATAAGTGTAAATGATAAGTTTAAATTAAAAGCAATTACATTTATATGCAGAAGTGATGAAAATTGGATTAGAGAGACTTCTAGAGTAGAAGCAATTTCATTGTTTTTGACACAGACTTATAAGCCTAGGGACAAAAAACATATGGATTTACTTTTAAATATGATAGACAAAATTTTTAGCAAAATCAAAATTTATAAAATGGGATGTAATATAAGTGAAGAGGCTGCTAAACTGTCATATGAGACTATGTCTAGAAATTAATCTATTTTAATATTTTTAAAATTTGAGGAAGGGGAATTTTCTTATGAAAAAAGAATTTATAGAACCTGAAATAGAAGTAGTAGAATTCGAAGTACAAGAATCTGTTGCTTATATAAATCCTAGCGGATGGATTATAGATCCAGAAAATCCATGGCACTAAGAATATAATTACTTAGGTTACAAAAAATTAAAATATTATAATAATTTAATTTGCTAAAAAAGATACAATATCTATAAAATTGATTTATAGGTATTGTATCTTAAACATTACACAAAAGGAGAAGAATTATGAAAAAAATAATAACAATTTTAATAGCGCTTATGCTAAGTATATCTGTTGTAGGATGCAACTCATCTTCAAAGGATTCATCAGATACAACTAAAAAACCGACAGAACAAACATCAACTCAAGATAGTTCTTCAGAAGATAAAGACACTACAGAAGATAAGAAAGACTCAGAAGACAAAGATGCAGATAAAACAGAAGATAAAGACAGCAGTAGCACTAGCAGTGACAAAAAACAATCAACAAAAAAATCTAATGATTCAAAGGCTGAAGATAATGCTGTAGAATATGATTCATCATGGGAGGATTCTAATACTAAATCTAGTACTAAAAAGGATAGTTCATCTAAAAAATCATCAGATAAAAAAGATAGTTCTTCAAAGGACAGCTCTTCAGAAAAGAAAAACAGTTCTTCAAACAAAAAGAACAATTCATCAAAACATTCTGAAGTAAAAGATGAAGACGGTGACGGATGGAGCGATGGATGGAAATAGATAGTATACACGAGGAAAACTTACATAAAATACGGAAGTATAACAGTGGAGGATATGATGGCAGATAAGCAAGAATGGACGAAAATTATAAGATCTGAGGATAGTTTTTTTAAACTTAATTTAAAGGAAATATTAGAGTACAAGGACCTAATATTTCTTTTGACTAAGAGAAATTTCACTACTATGTACAAGCAAACTATACTAGGACCGTTGTGGATTGTGATAAACCCACTTCTTACAACTACGATGTTTACTATTATATTTGGATACATAGCTAGTATATCTACAGATTCTGTGCCACAGTTCATATTTTATATGGCTGGTAATATAATTTGGGTTTATTTTTCTGCTTGCTTGAGCCAGATATCCTCTACTTTTTTGACTAATGCAGCTATTTTCGGCAAGGT
>NZ_JALEXO010000190.1 GCF_022780145.1 Intestinibacter sp. | reverse complement strand
CAACTTGGCTCACTGTAACAGCTTCAAGTCTTGATTTTCCTTCTATGTTAGTTATTGTATGGCTTAGATAAAGTGGTATATCGAAGTCATTTAAGCATTGCTCGATATTTCTAGGAAGTCCATTTGCATATGGACAAAGCTCTACAACAGCCTCTACCTTAGCTCCTTCAAGTGTAAGTCTTCTAGCCATTATAAGACCTATATCCCCAGATCCTAGGATTACTATTTTTTTGCCGACCATAGTATTAGTCAAGTTTATGTATCTTTGTGCTACACCTGCGTTATAAATTCCAGCTGGTCTAGTACCAGGAGTTGATATAGCTCCTCTAGTTCTCTCTCTACATCCCATAGTCAATACTACTGCCTTTGCCTTGTATTGCTTTAGACCATCTCTAGTTGCGGCGATTACAAGCTTGTCGTTAGTTACATCTATAACTGTTGCATCTGTTATGTAGTCGATGCCTTGTTTTTCGACTTCTTTTATAAATCTATCTGCGTATTCTGGTCCGCTTAGAGTTTCTTTAAATCTAGTCAAACCAAAACCATCGTGGATACATTGTTTTAGTATTCCACCTAATTTATCTTCTCTTTCTACTATAAGTATATCTTCTATTCCTTTATTTTTAAGTTCAAGAGCTGCTGCAAGACCTGCAGGTCCACCTCCAACTATTACTACATCTTTATTTTCAATCATTAGTCTCTCACCTTTCCTACAAACATATTAGAGTTTTCTCTAGAATACAACACGTCTTTTCTATCCTTGTTTTTAACCTCTTCTAAAAGTCCTGCTATTCTAGTTTCACAATATCCACCTTGGCATCTTCCCATCATAGCTCTACATCTGTATTTGATTCCAGTTAGAGTTTCGACGCCTAGTGGGTTGTTTATAGCTTGAAGTATTTCTGCCTTAGTTATAGTTTGACATCTGCAGATTATTTCGCCGTAATCAGGATTTTCTTTGATTAAGGCTTCCTTTTCTTCTATAGATTTATCTGCAAAAGTAACTATAGGCTTTCTAATTGGATTGAAGCTTTCGTTTACTGTAAGCTCTTCTTTTTCCTTCATTAGAGAAACTACATACTTGGCGATTGGAGTTGAGCTTGTAAGTCCTGGAGATTCAATTCCAACAAGGTTTATAGTATTTGGAGCTTCTTCTCTTCTTTCTATTACGAAATCGTGGTATCCCCCTTCTTCCTTTGAAGCAAGCTTAGGTCTGATTCCAGCGAAATTTCTTATGAAATCTCCTCTATTTATATGCGGGAATATTCTTCCACCGTCTTTTATCAATAAATCCATTATCTTTTGAGTAGCTGAGTAGTCGTCTCTCTCGTCTATATATTCACTACTTGGCCCTATAAATACATTTCCATCGATTGTTGGAGTCAAGTGAATTCCTAGTCCACCTTCCTTTGGATTTGGAACTGGATATGCTGGAAGGCTTAATTTTGATCCGACCTTTTCATCTAGTATGAAATACTCTCCTCTACATGGATGAATTGTATAATCGTCTATACCGAGCATCTTAGCAACTTTATCGCTGTAAAGTCCAGCAGCATTTACTACCCATCTAGTCTTGTATGTATCCTTTACAGTTTTTATATTGTAGACTTCATCTATTCTCTCTATGCCGACTACTTCATTTCCAAAATAGTATTCGACACCATTAGCAGCCGCGTTTTCTGCAAGTGCTATAGTAAGTAAAAATGGATTCAGTATACCTGTTGTTTTAGACCACATCGCAAATTCGCCGTCTATATGCGGTTCGATCTCTTTTATTTTTTCTTTGCCGATTATTTCTAGACCTTTTACGCCGTTTTTTTCACCTTGTTCCTTCATGGCGATTAATTTTTGCTTGTCCTCTTCAGTAAAACCTACTACAAGCTTACCACATCTTTTAAAAGGCACCCCTAATTCTTCGGCAACTTGATCAAAGCCTTGATTTCCTTCTACACAAAACTTAGCCATAAGTGTCCCAGGCTTGTTGTTAAATCCAGCGTGTAGAACACCAGAATTTCTAGCGCTTGTCTCATTGCACACGTCTAATTCTTTTTCTAATACACCTATTTTTAAATTATATCTAGACATCTCTCTAGCAATGGCATTTCCTACCACTCCAGAGCCAATTATCATAACGTCATATAATTTATCCAACTTAAAGTCCCCCCTTATACGAACAAAATCAGCTCGTATTTTGTATTTTATTTATTATTTTATACTTATTTTGATAATATTTCATTAATTTTAACATATTTTTTTCATTTTGATAATAATTTATATTTTTTTAATTCTAGTTTATAATATTTATATGTAAATTTATTTTTCGAAAGGAAGCGACAATATTCATGATTAAAGACATAGAAGACAAATTTAAAAACTTCGTTCCATATATAAACGGCTTTCAAAATATGAGAAGAGCCTCTGTGCTGATCCCGTTGATTGAAAAAGATAACTCCTGTGAAATTTTATTTGAAGTCAGAGCTAAAACCTTGAGAAGACAGCCAAATGAAATTTCTTTTCCTGGAGGTAAAATAGAAAAAGGAGAAAAACCAATAGAAGCATGCATTAGAGAGACATGTGAGGAATTGGGGACAGTCCCTGAAAATATAGATATAATTTCCCCTCTGGATTTGTACATAAATCACTCAAATTTAATAATTCATCCATATGTAGGAATAATAAAAAACGCAGAGCATCTATCTATCAATACAGCTGAAGTAGACCACACATTTACTGCACCTGTAGACTATTTAATGGATTATTCACCAGAGGAATTCGAAAACGAAATAAAAATAGATCCAAGCGACGATTTTCCATACGACAGAATTCCAAACAAGAAAAACTACAAGTTCGCAGTTGGGAAGTATCAAGTTTTATTTTATGAATACAAAAATTACGTAATTTGGGGAATAACAGCTAGAATCCTAGAAAACTTTTTAACTCTTCTAAAATAATTAAAAGGGCATATGCCCTTTTAATTATTTTAGAAGAGTTAAAAAGTTTTCT
>NZ_JALEXO010000135.1 GCF_022780145.1 Intestinibacter sp. | reverse complement strand
TTCAAAAGTATTTGATGAAGCTGAAAATAGAATGCATACTATAAAAGCAGTTATGGTTGCAACTTTAGCTGATGTAGATATAACAGCAAATCACAAATAGAATATGCAAAGTTTAAAATGTTAGTTTCATTATAAAAATTTAAAATAATAATAAAATAAAAAAGCTTATATTAATTTATTATATAATATAGGCTTTTTTTTATAAAAAAATTATATAATTAAAAAAATGTCTAATATATATATATTTTATAAAGTTTATAAAGTTTTAACCTTTACTAAGAAAATATAGAAAAAATCAAATATAATAAAATTTATATGGAAAAAATTGCAATTTCCATAAAAAAACTTTCATAATTAATAACTTTAAAAAAAAATTAAAATTATAGTGCAATTTCCATATAATGGTTATATAATAAGATGTATAAAGAATTTATAGTAAATTTTGATATTAAAAAATATATCAAATACGAAAAAATGAATGAAACTTTTAAAAAATTTCATTCATTTTTAAAAGCTAATACGTTATGTATACTACTTTAATTTTTAAATAACAATTATTTTAGGGGGTAAAAAAAATGTGCGTAAAAGATAAAATCAAGAATAAAGAAATAAAGATAGTTGATACAACTTTAAGAGATGGAGAACAAACAGCAGGTGTTGCTTTTGCAAACCATGAAAAAATAGCTATAGCTCAAGCTTTAAGTGATATAGGTGTAGACCAATTAGAGGTTGGTATACCTACAATGGGTGGAGATGAAAAAGCTACAATCAAAGAAATATGCAAGAGAAACTTAAAAGCAAGCATAATGGCATGGAACAGAGCTGTTGTTTCAGATATAGAACAATCTATAGACTGTGGAGTTGACGCAGTTGCAATTTCTTTATCAGTATCAGATATACACATTCAACATAAATTAAAAAAATCTAGAGAATGGGTTTTAGAAAACATGTATAATGCAGTTTCTTTCGCTCATAAAAATGGACTTTATATATCAGTAAATGGTGAAGATGCTTCTAGAGCAGATACAGATTTCTTAATAGAATTTATAAATGTCGCTAAACAAGCAGGTGCAAATAGATTTAGATTCTGCGATACAGTCGGTGTTATGGAGCCATTCACAACTAGAGAAAAAATCGAAAAAATACATAAAGCAACTAATTTCGATATAGAAATGCATACACACAACGACTTCGGTATGGCTACTGCAAATGCTATAGCAGGTGTTATAGGTGGTGCAAACCATATAGGATGTACTGTAAATGGTCTAGGTGAAAGAGCAGGAAACGCAGCCCTTGAAGAAGTTCTTATGGCACTTAAATTCGTATATGGATACGATACAGATATAGATACTACTAAATTCGTAGAAATATCTAGATACGTATCACAAGCTTCTGGTAGACAATTACCAGCATGGAAGGCAATAGTTGGTACTAATATGTTCAGACATGAATCAGGAATACATGCAGATGGAGCTATAAAGGATCCTAAAAACTACGAAGCATTTGACCCAGCAGAAGTTGGTCTTCAAAGACAAATAGTAATAGGTAAACACTCTGGAAAAGCTGCTATAATAAATAAATTCAAAGAATACTCTATAGAGCTTACTAATGATGAAGCTAACCAAATACTAGAAGAGGTTCGTAAAGTATCTGTAGGACTAAAGAGAGAATTATTCGACAAAGAATTAGTTCAAATATATCAAGATATTAAAAACGATTATAAAATATTCTAATAAGCTTATATATTAGGAGGACGTAATGAAATCAAATGTCAATGAGATAACTGCTGGCGTTATGATAAAATTAAATGACGATATAACGACAAATGATGTCATCACACTAGATGAAAATAATATTGATACTTTAGCTAAAAAGTGCTTTAATAAAATAGATGAAGGCTTTATAGACCGCGTAAATTTCAATGAAGGCGGATTTATAGTTGCAGGAGAAGACTTCTTAAAAGGACCTTCTGATGAAATCGTGGCAAAAGTATTTTCAAATTTAAAAATAAAAGGTATATTAGCAAAATCTTTTGATCAAAAGCATAAAGAAAATTTAATAAACAACGATATTATACCTATGGAATTCGTAAACTCTGATGAATACGACAAAGTTGGACTTTACGATATATTGAAATTAAAAAATTTATATGAAGATTTACCAAAAGGTATTCTAGAAGTTATAAATATAACTAAAGGAACTAATTTTTGGGTAAAATTATAAATTCTTGTTTAATAGGGGGATATGAAATGTATAAAGTAACATTAATACCAGGAGATGGAATAGGACCAGAAGTAGCAGCCGCTATGGTAAAAGTTGTAGAAGCTACTGGTGTAGATATAGAATGGGAAAAGGTAGACGCTGGAGCAGGCGTTATGGACGAGTATGGGACTCCACTTCCAGAACATGTAATAGACGCTATAAAAAGAAATAAAATAGCTATAAAAGGACCTGTAACTACTCCAGTAGGTAAAGGATTCAAAAGTGTAAACGTAACACTTAGACAAACTCTAGATTTATATGTAAATTTAAGACCTGTAAAGAGCTTTAAAGGTATTAAATCTAGATATGAAGATATAGATTTAGTAATAGTTAGAGAAAACACTGAAGGATTATACTCAGGAATAGAACATAAAATAGGCGACTACGGCGCAGAAACTATAAAAATAATAACTAAGCCTGCTTGCGAAAGAATATGCGAATTTGCATTTAACTACGCAAAAGACAATGGAAGAAAGAAAGTAACAGGTGTACATAAAGCAAACATAATGAAATTAAGCGATGGATTATTCTTAAATACATTTAAAGATATAGCAGCTAAATACCCTGATATAGCTAGCGACGATTTAATAGTAGATGCTGCTTGCATGAATCTAGTTATAAATCCAGAAAAATACGATGTAATGGTTATGCCTAACTTATACGGGGATATAGTATCAGATCTATGCTCAGGACTTGTAGGTGGACTTGGAATGATACCTGGAGCTAATATAGGTAAAGACTACGCAGTATTTGAAGCAGTACATG
>NZ_JALEXO010000128.1 GCF_022780145.1 Intestinibacter sp. | reverse complement strand
TTACTTACTCAAGAGGGTTATGACAAGCTTGAACAAGAATTAGAATACTTAAAAACAGTAAAAAGAAAAGAAGTTGCAGAAAGATTAAAAATTGCTATAGGTTTTGGGGACTTATCAGAAAATGCTGAGTATGATGAAGCTAAAAATGAACAAGCAAAATTAGAAGAACAAATAATAAAACTTGAAGAAAAATTAAGAAATGCAGATGTTATAGATGAAAGCCAAATAGATCTTAACATTGTAACTGCAGGTTCAATAGTTAAATTATATGATTATGATTTTGAAGAAGAAGTTGAATATACAATAGTAGGTTCTTCTGAAGCTGATCCATTCGATGGAAAAATATCTAATGAATCACCAGTAGGAAAAGGACTATTAGGTGCTAGAGTAGGTGAAGAATTAGAAATACAAGCACCAGACGGAGTAGTTAAATTCAAAGTTTTAGAAATAAATAGATAGAAGAGGGAGGAACAAATGAGTAAACATCAACAAAAAAACATAGAAACACAAGAAGAACTTAGTGAAGTATTACAAGTAAGAAGAGATAAATTACAAAATCTTATAGATATGGGAAGAAACCCATTTGAACAAACACAATACGATGTAAACGATTATTCAATGAATATAAAGAATAATTTCGAAGCTAAAGAAGGTCAAACTGTAAGAATAGCAGGTCGTATGATGAGCAAAAGAATCCAAGGTAAAGCTGGATTTATAGATGTACAAGATTCTCAAGGTAGAATACAATGCTACGTTAGAAAAGACGCTATAGGTGAAGAAGAATACCCTATCTTCAAGACATATGATATAGGTGATATTATAGGTGTTGAAGGTACTGTATTTAAAACAAAAAGAGAAGAAATATCAGTAAAAGCAACAAGTGTAGTATTATTATCTAAATCATTACAAGTACTACCAGAAAAATTCCATGGATTAAAAGACCCAGACTTAAGATATAGACAAAGATATGTAGACTTAATAGTAAATCCAGAAGTAAAAGAAGCTTTCTTAATAAAAAATAAAGCTGTAAAAGCTATGAAAAATTACTTAGACGAAAGAGGATTCATAGAAGTAGAAACTCCAGTATTAAACACTATAGCTGGTGGAGCTAATGCTAGACCTTTCGTAACTCATCACAATACATTAAATATACCAATGTACTTAAGAATAGCAACAGAATTATACTTAAAGAGACTTATAGTAGGTGGATTCGATAAAGTATATGAATACGGAAGAATATTCAGAAATGAAGGTATGGACGTTAAACATAACCCAGAATTCAACACTATAGAATTATACCAAGCTTATGCAAACTATGAAGATATAATGGAATTAACTGAAAATCTAATAGCTTACATGGCAGAAGAAGCTACAGGAAGCACTAAAGTTACTTACCAAGGTAAAGAAATAGACTTCAAACCACCATGGAAGAGAATGACTATGATAGACTGTGTTAAAGAATACTCAGGCGTAGACTTTAACGAAATAGAAACAGACGAAGAAGCTCTAGCTATAGCTAAAGAAAAAGGTATAGAAATAACTCCAGGAATGAGAAGAGGGGAAGTTATAAGTGCGTTCTTTGAAGAATTTGGTGAAGATAAATTAATCCAACCAACATTCATAACTAAACATCCAGTTGAAATATCTCCACTTGCTAAGAGAAGCAAAGAAGATCCAAGATTAACTGATAGATTCGAAGCTTTCGCAAATGGATGGGAATTAGCTAATGCATTCTCTGAATTAAATGACCCAATCGACCAAAAAGGTAGATTCTTAGATCAATTAAGAAAGAAAGAATTAGGTGACGACGAAGCTTGCGATATGGACGAAGATTTCATAAATGCACTAGAAGTAGGTCTTCCTCCAACAGGTGGATTAGGAATAGGTGTAGATAGAGTTGTTATGTTACTTACTGACTCAGCTTCAATAAGAGACGTAATATTATTCCCAACTATGAAACCAATTGGCGCTGCTAAAAACGCTGAAGAAGAAGAGTAAGATTAAATTAATATAGAGATAAATAAATTATAAAAATACTTGTAATGAAATAGCTTTGTTACAAGTATTTTTTATGGTATATATGGTATATAAGTCAATTATTTAAAAATTTGACACTAAAATAATGAAGGTATATAATAGTTATTTGAAAATGAAACAGAAAACCAGTTTCGTTTTCGAATAACTATTTTTTTATACAAATTTAATCGAAAGTGAGGAGGAGTTAATTGAGCGTTAGTAGTAGAGGAAAATATAAAACTAAGCAAAGGGAATTAATATTTAAATTTTTAGTCGATAATAAAAATAGACATGTAACAGTTGATGAAATAATAGAATATACAAGGAAAGTCGATTCTCCTGTTGGAAAGACGACTGCTTATAGATATATGGATGAATTAGAGCAAAAGGGTATAATACGAAAATATATAATCGAAAAAGGAATTTGTGCATGTTATCAATATATAGATAAGAATCAAGAATGCCAAAATCATTTTCATTTGAAATGTAAGGTTTGTGGCAAGTTATATCATTTGGATTGTAGCTTTTTAAATGACTTAAAAATGCATTTGTGCGAAGATCACGGATTTGAGATAGATAGCTCGAAGACTGTTTTTTATGGAACATGTAAAGAATGTTTAAATAAAATAGGAGGAAAAAATGAATAAGAAAAAAATAGGTATTGTTATATTGATAGTAGCTATATTATTGGGAGTAGGTGCGATTTTTGAAAATGGAATAAAAAATAAACAGGCTACAATAAACCAAGATAATAAGCTACAAATAGTTGTAACTTCATTTCCACAATATGATTTTGCCAGAGCTGTAGCAAAAGATGAAGCAGATATAAGTATGCTTATAAAGCCAGGGGTAGAATCACACTCATATGAGCCTACACCTGAAGATATACAAAAGATAGAGAATTCAGATTTATTTATATATACAGGTGGAGAAAACGATGAATGGGTAGAAGGGATATTAGACTCGTTAGATACTAGTAAGACGAAGATTGTGAAACTAGAGGATTGTGTAACTTTAATAGAAGAGGATGAAACTGTTGGTCTTGAAGGGGTTAGTACTCATTCACACGATGATTATGAGGATTCTGATCACGAACATTCTTCAGAAATTGAATATGACGAGCATGTATGGACATCACCTAAAAATGCAATAAAAATAATAGAGAAGATAGAAAGTGTTTTATGTGAATTGGATGAGGAAAAACAAGAAACATATAAGAAAAATGCAGAGGAATATATATCAGAAATAAACGATATAGATGCGCAAATTAGAAATATAGTTAAGCATGCTAAGAGAAAAACTTTAGTATTTGGAGATAGATTTCCGTTTAAGTATTTTGTAGAAGAATACGGGCTTGATTATAAGGCTGCATTTCCTGGATGTAGCGATGAAATGGAGCCATCAGCAGATACGATTTCATATTTAATTAATTTTATTAAAAAGGAAAACATACCAGTTGTACTACATGTCGAACTAAGCAATGAAAAAGTTGCTAATACTTTAGCAGAGGAGACAAACACAAAAACTATGTGCTTAAATGCTGTTCATAATGTCAGTCAACAGGATTTTGAAAAGAGGGTTACTTATGTTTCTCTGATGAGGGAAAATATAAAAACTCTTAAAGTGGCATTACAGTAATTTTTAATTGGAAAGGAATATTTTAAATGAGTCAAATTGAATGTAAAAATCTTAGTGTAAAATACGAAAATAGAGTAGTATTAGAGGATGTTTCTTTTTCTATAGAAGAAGGCGATTATTTGTGTATAGTCGGCGAAAATGGAGCTGGGAAAAGTACTTTGGTGAAGACTATATTAGGACTTGAAGGTATTAAATCAGGTGAAATTATTTTTGGCGATAATCTAAATAAAAATGAGATAGGATATCTACCTCAACAGACACAGGCACAAAAGGATTTTCCGGCATCTGTGTATGAGGTAGTTTTATCTGGATGCTTGAATTCAAGGGGGATGAATCCATTTTACTCTTCTAAAGATAAAAAATTAGCCAATGAAATGATTAAATCTCTTAATATAGAAAATATAAAGAAAAAATCATTTAGAGAGCTATCTGGAGGACAACAGCAGAGAGTTTTATTAGCTAGAGCTCTTTGTGCTACTAAAAAGATAATAGTACTAGACGAGCCGATAACAGGATTAGATCCGACTGTGACTCGCGAGATGTATAGTTTGATAAAAGAAATAAATAACAATGGAATAACTATTATAATGGTATCGCACGATATAAATTTTGCTATAAACAATGCAAATAAAATACTTCACTTGAAGAAAAAAATTAAATTCTTTGGGTATACACAGGATTATATAGAAAGTGAAGTCGGAAGAAAATTTATAGGAGGTGCCGATATTGATTAGTGTATTGAGTGATATGATGTCTTATACATTTATAGTTAGAGCTATGATAGTAGGTGGATTAGTGGCACTTTGCTCAGCTTTATTAGGTGTGAGTTTAGTTTTAAAAAGATATTCTATGATAGGTGATGGATTATCACATGTAGCATTTGCAGCACTTACAATAGCAGTTGCAATGAATGTAGCGCCTTTGTATATATCTACACCTATAGTAACTGTAGCAGCTATTATCTTGCTTAGATTGAGTGAAAATAGCCAGATTAAAGGAGATTCAGCCATAGCGTTGATATCCACTGTATCTATTGCTATAGGGGTTGTAGTAACTGCTTTGACTAAAGGTATGAATACAGATGTAAATAGCTATATGTTTGGTAGTATTTTGGCTATGTCTGAATCAGATGTATATTTAAGTATAGGTCTATCTATAGTAGTACTTATTTTATTTGTATTTTTCTATAATAAAATATTTGCAGTAACATTTGATGAGTCGTTTTCAAAGGCTACAGGAACAAGAGCAGATATTTATAATATGATAATTGCAGTGTTAACAGCAATAACTATAGTTGTCGGCATGAGAATAATGGGGACTATGCTTATATCTAGCTTAATAATATTTCCAGCATTGATATCTATGAGAATATTTAAGACATTTAGAAGTGTAATAATATGTTCAGCTATAGTGTCAGTAATATGCTTCTTCTTGGGAATGGTATTGTCTTATTTGTATTCAATACCTACAGGGGCAAGTATCGTTCTTATAAATGCCGTTGCACTTATATTATCTTATTTAGTAGGAGAGCTAAAGAATTAATCTAAATTATTATTAAAAACAACACTGAAATATAAAATAACTATATAAAATTCAAAAAATATATTTATAAAATAGAATAAAATGAATCAATATATATTAATATGTGATAATTGGTGAGAATTTTTGTAAAGGAAATAGTAATATCCTTTTAGAATTTAGTAAAGAAAAGTACAGGAGGATATTACTATGTTACAAATTTTAAATTGGTTGTGTTTAATAAGTATATGCTTTTTATCTATACAAGTATTCTGTTATATGTGTAAAAATGTTATAAATATTTTTGAAAGGACTACAAAATCTAAAAAAGTTTCTTCTAACAATACAGTTATAGCAAGTGTTACAGAAGAATTAATAAATAAAATTGCAAAATAATAAAAAAAGTGTTGACGAATTTGTTTTTCGGTGGTATTATATTACTTGTCCTTGAGAGAGAGGGCAAGAGCTTAAGAGGTTGAACGAAATCTCAACAAAAAGCTTAAAAAAGTTCTTGACAAAGAAAAATAAATTTGTTAAACTAAATAAGCTGACTTAAGCAAATGAACTTTGAAAATTAAACAGTAGGTTAAATATAAACTTTAATTCACACGAATTAAAACCAACAAACCAAGCCAGATATTCGATAATGATTAGTCTGAGCAAGATGAAGCTTTATTTTGAGAGTTTGATCCTGGCTCAGGATGAACGCTGGCGGCGTGCCTAACACATGCAAGTTGA
>NZ_JALEXO010000117.1 GCF_022780145.1 Intestinibacter sp. | reverse complement strand
TATATGCAATCGAGCTTATATACAATAACTTAATAACTGCAGTATTTGAAGGAGATAATTTCGAAGCTAGAAGTGCGATGCTTATGGGAAGCATGCTAGCTGGAATTGGATTTAGCCATTCTGATGTAGCAAGTGTTCACTGTATAGCTGAGGCTCTAGGCGGAATGTACGATTTACCTCATGGAGTTTGTAATGCAGTTTTACTTCCTCATGTTATGGAGTACAACAAGGACTATTGTGTAGCAAAATACGCTAGAGTTGCAAAGGCTATGGGATTTGAATTTAAAAATGATGAAGAAGGTGCTGATATAGCAGTTAAAGCTGTTCAAAAGCTTGCTTTAGATGTAAAGCTTCCACTATTCTCTGATTTAGATGTTAAGTTAGAAGACTTCGATATATTAGCTCAAAAATCATCTATAAATATATCTACTGAAAGCAATCCTAGACCTATGACTAAAGAAGATTACTTAAATGTACTTAATAATGCCTATAATGCAAAATAATAGATAAACTCAAAAGCCTTTTTGACAAAATATATGCTGTCAAAAAGGCTTTTTTAAAAAACTTATTTTATATTTTGATTGTAAGCTTCGATAATCTTATTTACATCATTGTTTTTGAAAAGCGTACTCATCACGGCAAAATCGTCACAGTAATTTATTACTTCTCCGACATTTTGAGGTAAAATCCCGCCTAAAGCCACTATTTTTATTTTTGTTATATTTCTCGCTTTTTTTAAAAGCTCGATTCCTTTAGGATTTAATCCTTCTTTACACTTAGTTTCGTATATATGTGATAAAGTTATATACTCTATTTCTATATCATTTTTCTCTATAATATCCTCTAATTCAACCACTTCCTCTACTGTATGTAGAGATAAACCTATAGCCTTATCTTTATCAAATTTGTATTTATCCTCTACCATGTTTTTGAACTTATGATAAGGAAGATGTATTCCATAAACTGAGTAATTTTCGTATAATTCTATAGCGCTATTTACTATTATTTTTATATCTGTGGAATTTTTCTCTAATTCTTGTAAAATTTCTAGATATAAATCCTTCAAATCTGGATAATCCAAATCCTTTTCTCTCAATATCAAATAATCTACTTTATTTTTAGCAGCCTCTACTATAGTATTTAAATATTTCTCTTTTGAGCATAGATTTCTATTAGTAATTAAATACATCCTTCACCTCTAGAATCTTTCCCAATCCTTAAATACGTATTGATATCCGATAGAGCCTAGCATTTCTCCAACTTCTTCTAAGCTTGCATCTGAATTATTTTCAAATTGGTTAGTTCCACCTGCTCCTAGAGTATGTCCACCTACCTCAGTAGTAACCTCTGCACTCAGCTTAGTAACTCCTAGAGGTATTACATGCTTTCTAAAATCTAAATCCTCTCTAGTAGAAACATTTAGCGCTGCATGAGGGTCGAATAATCTCATAACAGTCATTATTTGAAATTCTGTAGGGTCATCTACTGGATTTATATCGTCAAAGCTTCCCTTAAAAGGCTTCATTCTAGGTGCTGAATAAGATAGCTCTATATGAGGGTATTTAGTTTTTAAATACTCTCCATGTAATATAGTAAAAAATGCGTCCTTTCTATAATCGGCAAGACCTAAAAGAGCTCCTATTGATAGACTTCTCATCCCTGCAATTGCCCCTCTTTCTGGTGCATCAAGTCTGAATTTAAAGTTTGCCTTTGGTCCTTTTATATGGACTTTTTTGTAAATTTCTTCGTCGTAAGTTTCTTGATAGACAGTGAGTGAATCGGCACCATTTTTAACAAGCTGTTTGTATCCTTCGACCTCCATTGGATACACCTCTATACCTATAGATGCAAATCTTTCAGAAACTAGCTTTACAGCATTTGCTATATAATCAATTGGAGAATGTCTTTCACTTTCACCGGTTAGAATTAAAATATGTTTAAATCCCATATCTGCTATGCAATCTGATTCCGCTTTAATTTGCGCCATAGTTAATTTTCTTCTGTTGATTCCACTTTTGCAGTTATAACCGCAGTAAACACAGTGGTTCACGCAGTAGTTTGCTATATACATTGGAGTATATAAAGTAACAGTTTTTCCTAAATGCTGAAGACTCAACCTATGTGCCTTTTGCGCCATAGCTTCTAGATGTCTCATAGCCTTTGGTGATAATAAATTCAATATATCCATATGGTTTAATTTGTCTTTAGACAAACTTCTAAGTACGTCTGCATCTGTAACACTTTCAAAATATCCGTCGAAATCAAAATCTCTGTATTTTTCTATAACTTCATAAAAACTCATCTTATATCCTCCTTAAAACTTTCCTAAAAATCCTGTCAAAGGAGATGAAGCATTTGCAAATTCGCTAACTGGTCCTGTTTTTCCTAAGAAAGCATCTCTACCGCCTTCAACTGCCAATCTAAATGCATTTGCCATTTTTACTGGATCACTTGCTGATGATATTGCTGAATTTACTAATACAGCCGCTGCTCCCATTTCCATTGCCTCCATAGCTTGAGATGGTTTACCAATTCCTGCATCTACTATTATATTTGTATCTAATTCATCTATCATTATTTGAATCATTTCCTTCATCTTTAATCCTCTATTTGAACCGATTGGAGCTCCTAAAGGCATAACTGCAGCTGCCCCTGCTTCTATTAATTTTCTTCCTGCGTATAAATCTGGTGTCATATAAGGAAGTACAATAAACCCTTCATCTGCTAGTATTCTTGTAGCCTTTATTGTTTCTTCGTTGTCTGGTAGTAGATATCTAGTGTCTGATATAACTTCTATTTTTATAAAATCTCCACATCCCATTTTTCTAGATATTCTAGCAATTCTTACAGCTTCTTCTGCATTAGTTGCTCCTGAAGTATTCGGTAATATAGTCATATCTTTTGGTATATAAGTAAGTATGTTTTCCTTTGGATTGTCTAGATCAACTCTTCTTATAGCCATTGTTATTATTTGGCTGTTACTAGCCTTTATAACATCTGGAAGTATTTCATTACTTCCAAATTTACCTGTTCCTATTAAAAGTCTGCTACTAAACTCGTGTCCACCTAAAATTAATTTATCCATCTTATTTCCTCCATTATTCGATTTCATCTATAAGTATCTTCATAGCTAAATTTGCCATGTGATTTGCGCATATCGCTACTCTTGGAGCCATCAATCCATCGCCTTCCTTGGCTTCATGCTCAAAGTCTCCACAAATATAAAATTTCTCTCTTATTTTTTTAGTCCTTATATCGTTTGAATCATAATATCCTGCCATACCTGAGGATGCTATTAGATATTTATCTCTAAAATTTTTCAAGGCTGCATTGCATATCATAGCCTTGCATTTTGCATCGTCAAAGGCTTCGATTATTATATCTGATTCTCTTAAAAAATCTATATTTTCTTTTGTAATAAATACATCCTTAGTTTTGATATTTACAAAAGGATTTATTTTTCCCAGTATATTTTTTAATGCATCTGTCTTTTTCATTCCTATATGCTCTACAAAATACTGCTGTCTATTCAAATTAGACGGCTCCACGACATCGTAATCTACTAATACGAGCTCTCCTACGCCTACTCTAGCTAACGAAATTGCTATATTTGATCCTAAACCGCCTAGACCTAAAATAGCCACTTTTCCATTTTTGAGCTTTTTATGTATATTAGGGGTATGTCTCGCAATTAAAAGAGCTTCTAGCTCATCCTTTGAAGGAACCTTACCCTTTTGAATTAAAGTAATGCGATCTCCTTCTTTTAATATTTTGTCCTCACCTAGAGGAAATCCATTTAGAACAATTACATCACAATTTTTATCTACACTATCTCTAAACTTATAGGCAGTTGTATTTTGAGTAACTTCTTCAGGTGCCTCATTAAAAAAAATTTTCAAAATCAACCACCTCCAACAAAGCTTATAACTTCTATAACATCTTGATTTTTCAATAAATAAGTGCTGTAAGCTTCATCGTCTACAATTTCCATATTTACTTCTACAACGACCTTTTTAGGATCTAAGTCGTATTTTTTTAGAAGTTTTTCTATTGTAATATCTTCTGATAAATCGATATTTTTACCATTTAAAGTCATATTCTTCCTCCTCATTCTATAAAAGTCTTAGAAAACAAAAAAAGCAGAAAATAAACCATACCCGCGGTGGTATGCCCCATTTTCTGCTTTTTAAGCTGACATTATATTACCATTTATAGAAATTTATGTCAATCATTTTCATCAAAAATTTTTAAACTACTTTCTTTTTCTCTTCTCTAAACTCTTCTAAATCTACAACTCTATCACAGACTTTATCTACTAGAGCCTTCTCATGGCTTATCACAACTACACCTATATTGTGTTTTTTAGCATAATCTAATACTACATTCCAAATTTGGGCTTGCGTGATAGCATCTAGCATAGTAGTCATCTCGTCTGCTATTAAAAATTTAGTCTCGGGTGATAATGCTCTTATAACACAAAAACGTTGAAGCTCTCCTCCTGAAAGCTCACTAGGCCATCTATTCATCCAACCTTCCTTAATTCCCATAGCTTCTATAAGCTCTTTTGAAGGCGTAAATGCTTCGTTTATGATTTTTTTCATCTTCCACTTTGGATTTACAGATTTTTCTGGATGCTGGAAAATCAGCTGAACTGGGTTGTAGCCTCTTTTTTTTCGCTCACATCCCTCTAGTACAACCTCTCCCTTTTCTGGAGTTATATACCCCGCCAAAATTTTAGCAAGTGTAGTCTTCCCGAATCCACTAGGAGCCACTAGACCGACTACCTCACCGCTGTTTACATAAAAATTTATGTCCTTTAGGATATATCTATCTTCTGTGTATTTAAAACTCACATTATTGGCTTTAAGTTGCATGAATACATCTCACCTTTCCGTTTCTAATTTCTCTATTTTCAGGAACTCTTTCTTCACATTCTTTTGTTTTTAGCTTGCATCTATCAGAGAATACACATCCTTTTGGTAGCTCATTTGGCAATGGCTGTGTTTTGTCATCCATAGCAGTAAAATCGTTACTAGGTAGAGCCTCGTAAAGAGCCTTTGTATAAGGATGTCTGAGATTTTCACCGTTGTTTTTAAAGTCACTTTTATCTGCAACCTCTAAAGTAGATCCTGCATAAAAAATCGCCACTTTATCGGCTATTTTAAGTGCCGCTGTTATATCATGAGTTATCATAAGCACTGCACATCCGCTGTCTGCTATCTCTCTAAAATCCTTAAGAACTTCATTTAAAGAAACTTCATCAAGTCCAGGAGTCGGTTCATCTGCTATTATAACCTTACTATCTGAAGCGAGCGCAGTACATAAAAGCACCTTTCTCGCCATACCTCCTGATAGTTGAAAAGGATAGTAGTTTTTTACCTTTTTATCTAAATTGTATTTTTCAAATAATCTATCTACTATTTGATCCTTAGCCTTTTTATCTTTGTTTTTTATAGATATTTTTATTTGATTTCCTACTTTTTTAAGAGGATCTAGGTAGTTTACTGATTGAGGAATTAATACAATCTCGTCTCCTCTTAACTTTTCTTGTTTTTTTCTTGTTAGTTCTTCTCCCTTGTAGGTTATAGTTCCTTCTACAGACGCATTATCCGGCAGTATTCCAAGTATCGCATGGGCAAGCAAGCTCTTACCTGAACCACTAGAACCCACAACAGCTAGGATTTCTCCTTCATTTAATTCTATATCTAAATTTTTTATTACATTTAAATCGCTTCTAACTAATCCCTTTGTATATTGAGAAAATGATATTCCCAAATCCTTTACCTTTAAAATTGCATCCTTCATATCGGCCTCCTATTTATATGCAGTCTTAGGATTTATTAATTTTTCTATATTTTTCCCGATTCTATCTACCATCATAGATACTAAAACTAAGCTAAGCCCTGGGAAAAAAGCAAGCCACCAGTAACCACCTGTCAAGTACTTCATGCTCTCAGATAAAATTACACCTATAGCTGGCTCATGAGGTGGAAGTCCAAATCCTAAAAAAGTAACTGATGCTTCATGCAAAATAGCATGTGGGAATATAAGTACAGCACCTACTATTATCTGTGGTATTACATGAGGTAGTACGTGTTCCTTTGCTATATACCAATTGGATTTGCCGAAATTTCTAGCAATCTTAGTGTAATCAGATTCCATTATCTGCATAACCTCAGCTCTTATAACTCTAGTAAGAGATGTCCAGTGGGTAACTGCAACCCCTATTACAATCCCCTTCATACCGCCTCCCATAGCTATCGATATAAGTATTACTACCAATGTATGAGGTACTGATAAAACTAAATCTATAAACCATGTTATAACAGCATCTACCCTTTTACCAAAAGTAGGTCCTATAATTCCAAGTAATATCGCTATTATTGTACTTACTACAGTAGCAAGTAGGCCTATTTTCATACTCAAACTAAGACCCTTTATAGTTCTTGTAAGCATATCTCTTCCTACCCAGTCAGTCCCAAATAAATGAGAAAGTGATGGAGATTGAAATTTATTAGGCAAATCTACATATAAATCGTCTACCTTTATAAAGCTACCCCATACTAAAATCACTATAAAGAAAAAAGCGAATAATCCTATAGAAAATATTGTTTTTTCTCTAACTCCGAGTTTAAAAATCGATTTTTTTTCTGTATTTTTAATATTTTCCATTATAAATCGCGCCCCTCTCTTATTCTAGGATCTATTAGACGATACAATAAATCTGCTATTATATTTCCTGAATAAACAAAAATTAAACTTATTATGGCAATCCCCATAAGAAGAGGTAAATCCCCCTTAAGACCAGCTGCAACTGTAGCCTGTCCTAATCCAGGATACGAGAATACCTGCTCTACAAATATAGTTCCTCCAAACAACTCACTAAAAGATAAAAATTGAAGTGTTATAGCTGGAAGTGATACATTTTTTAGAACGTGGTGAAATACTATTTGTCTTAGACTTTCACCGCGAGCCTTCGCAAATAACACGTAGTCTGTAGACATTATCTCTACGACCTTTTCTCTAGTATTCATACATATACTTGAAATTCCTATAACTCCAAGTGTCAAAGCTGGAAGTATTATATGCTGCAACCTTTCGTATATACCGACATTTTCAGATAAAACACCTATAGGAACACTCAGTGCCACCGGGAACCAACCTAGTTTTACAGCAAATACCATTATACAAAGTATTCCAAGCCAAAATGTTGGAGTCGACATAATTATATAGCAATAGCTACGTATTATCTTATCTACTAACTTTCCTTCCTTTACTCCTGCTATAATTCCCAAAACAAATCCTATAATTCCAGAAAGTATCCACGATATAGCCATAAGCCATATAGAAGACAAGAACTTTTGTCCTATAACCTCCAAAACAGGTCTTCTATAAATCATAGAAGTTCCCCAATCTCCAGTTATAATAGACTTAAACCAAGACCAAAATCTAACTAGCGGAGGCTGATTTAAACCCCAATGTTCTGCTATCAACGCCCTTTGCTCTGCACTTACCTTTGTAGATGCACCAACATAAGCTGTCACCGGGTCTATCGGCGATAACTCCATAAGTACAAAGGTAATTATACAAAGAGCTACTAAAAGAGTTATTAATTTTAAAAACTTTTTAGTTAAAAATTTACCCATCCCTTTATTCATCTTTTTTCTCCTTAAATATTTATCTTGTATTTTGTGAGAAATAATTTTCCACACTATACAATTATATAACAAAATCTTTAATTATAAATACCTTTACAATGGATTTTGCACTGCGTTTTCCTATAAATTAAAACTATAAAGTAGTACCTACCTAAACAACTCTAAGTAGATACTACTGTTTATATCAAATATTATTTTTTCCAAGACCATTCTGTTACGTTATCAAATATTCTTCCTCCGTGTGGTTGAACTACTGGATTTCCAAAATCAAATCCATCTGCTGCTAGGTATACATGATTTGCATTTGCAAGCCAGCAATATGGAGCGTCGCCTTTAGCTGATGTGTAATTTTGAAGATCCTTCCAGTATTTAAGAGCTTCTTTTTCATCTGTAGAATCTAAAGCCTTGTCTATATCTTCATTTACTTTTTCGTTATTGTAGCATCCTGAGTTATCCCAAGATACTGTTCCACCTGCTATAGGTCCGTAGTATAGGTTGTATAATTCTGATGGATCACCTGAACCAAATCCGAAAAATACTGCTTCTCTATGTATATCTTCAACTATTGTATCCCAAGTTCTGATTTCTAAATCTACGCTTATACCTATTTCTTTTGCTACATTTACAAATTCTAGAGCCATCTCTTGTCTGTATGTACCTTCAGTGTAAAGTAATTTAAATTCTGCCTTTTGACCGTCTTTTTCAACTATACCATCGCCGTCAGTATCTTCCCATCCAGCGTCAGATAGTATTTTTTTAGCTTCGTCTACATTTGCGTATTCATCTTTAGATAGCTCTGTATCTTTATTTTCCCAAGGCATTTGTTCAAGACCTGTAGTAGATACACTACCATATCCGTTAAGTACGCCGTCTACGATTTTTTGTCTATCTATAGCTGTATTTAAAGCCTTTCTTATAGCTATATCACTTGTTACGTTGTTACCCATTTCATATCCATCTTTTGCTTTTTTGCCTTCGTTTGGAATTGTTGGGAAGCATACACCGTAGCATTCTATACTTGGTATATTTATTACTTGTGTTCCCTCTACCTCTTTATCTGCTAAATTACCGTTTATTTGGCAAACGTCTATATCACCTGTTTGAACTGCTGAAAAAGCAGCGTCAGTATCTAAAAATACCATTGTCAATTGTTTTATTTTTGGTTTGTCGCCGTAGTAATTTTCATTAGCTTTAGCTATAACCTGTTGACCCTTGTCCCATTGTACAAATTCATAAGGACCAGATCCGATTGGGTTGTCCTTAAAGTTTTCATCGTAGGCATGCTTAGGAACTATACCTAAGTAAGCTAATCTTTCCATAAATGCTGAATAAGTTCTAGTCAATTTAAACTCTACAGTTGTATCATCTACGACCTTTACACTGTCTATCATTGTTAAATCTATTTCTGAGCCTGATTCTTTGGCAGTTTCATAAGTAAACGCCACATCCTCTGCCTTTACAGGTTCACCATCTGTAAATTTAGCATCATCTCTAATAGTTACTGTCCAAGTTAACTTGTCATCGGATACCTTATATCCTGTAGCTAAATCGTTTTCAAATCCTAAATCTTTATCCCTTTTAAATAGAGTTGAAAAAAACACCTTTGTAAGTGAACCGTGTCCTCCTGTTGTAGCATCAAATCCTGTCTCTGGTTCAGCACCTATTGCAACTATTAATTCATCGTTTTTTATTCTTTCTTCTCTTTTAGAAGTAGCTTCTGACGAAGAATTTGAAGAGCTACTACTTGATTGAGAGCATCCCACTAAACTTGTAACTGATAAAGCTACAGCCAATCCTAAAGCCAATAATTTTTTAAATTTCAAAATAATAACCTCCCTTTGATTATAATCCCAATAAAAAAATAAAAGCCATGAAGCAAAAACCTTCATGGCCTAAATATCATTCATTGATATCTTACAAATTAAATATTAACTTGAGATAAGTGTATCATATAACAAATATTTTCTCAACAAATTTTTAACAATTTTTGTATATTATTTATCAAGCTCACTATTTAGCTTGTTGTAATTCATCTTCATCTTCGTCAGTTATTTCCTTATTACCCCAATAGTTAGCAAGTACTGAAACTGAGAATGCATGCCATATACCTGCAATTGCTGGTGCTATTGCTGCTTCTGGTGCGAAATGTGCTGCTGCTAAAACTGTAGCTAATGTAGCATTTTTCATACCAGTTTCTATAGATAGAGTTCTTCTCTTTCTTTCTTTAAATCCAACAAGTTTACCACCGAAGTAACCACAGAAATATCCGTAGATATTGTGAATAATTACTGCTATTGCTACTATTATTACTGATGCATTTAATTTAGATGCATTAGCTGCTACTATACCTGCAACTAAAAGTACCATTGCAAGACCAGATACTGAAGGTAATACTCTAACACATTTTTGTGCTGCTTTAGAGAAGAACGTATTAGCTATTATACCTAATATAATTGGTATTAAAACAACTTTAGATATTGATATAAACATACCTAAACCATCAACTTGTACGTAAGTTCCTGCAAATAAATAAATTAATGCTGGTGTAACAAGTGGTGCTATAAAAGTAAATATTGAAGTATAAGTTACTGATAATGCAACGTCTGCTTTAGCTATAAAGCTCATTACGTTTGAAGTAGTTCCCCCTGGACAAGCTCCTAATAATATAAGACCTACTGCAATATCACCCTTTAAACCTAATACTTTAACTACTATAAATGCACCTACTGACATAGTTATCATTTGAATTAAAAGTCCTAATATAACATCTTTAGGTTTTTTAAAGATTAATATAAAGTCCTCCTTAGTCAATGTCATACCCATACCAAACATGATGAATCCTAAAATTGCATTGAAGTATGGAACTACTCCTATAAATATATTAGGATTAATATAAGATATAGCTGCCCCAATTAAAACTAATAGAGATAAGTATTTTTTTACAAAGTTCCCCAACTTATCTACAAAATTCATAATAATGCCTCCCTTTTATTTAATTATTTACCATAAAACTAAAATCTATAATCCTTCTATATGAACTATATGTGAACTGAAGAATTATCTTTTTATATAATAACATAATATTCAAAAAAATCACTATTTTTGATGAAACATTATATATTATTTTATTTTTATATATTATTTAATATAATAATATAGATTCAGATTTTTATATTAAATATTTTAATTCTCGATGTAATATTTTGTAAGACTTTTGTTAGTTTAAATTAAATTTATATCAATTTTCGATATGCTAAAATTTTATTAAGATAGTTAAAAAAATAGTTACTACAACACAATTTTTTATTTCTTTTGGAGGTATTACTATGAAAAAAGATAAACTCTTATTTACCGTTATTTTTTCTGTAATTTGCTTAAGTTGTTTTCCTATTATATCTTATGCAAATTCCTCATGGCATTGGGTTTCGGATAGAAGACCTTATGACGTTTTACCTTTTGTAATAATTATCACGTTATTAATCGAAACATTTTTTGTTGTACACTTTGCAAAAGTAAAAAATTTATTAAAAGCATTTTTAGTTGTTTTAATAAGTAATATTTTATCTTTTATTTTTCCGTATTTCACTTATGCATTTGATGAAATATACACCTTTGAACAAATGATGGAACACACACCATCTTATACGATTGGACTTGCATACTTACTTAGCACTTTAATAATTGAGTTTCCATTAGTTTACGGATTTTTATTTAAGGATGCTCCAAATGAAAAAAGCTTAATTAGTTCTATTATTGTAAGTAATATAATTACAACAATACTCGTTTTCGTTATTGAACGAATACTTTCGCCTGGATGTTGGTAAAAATTTAAAAAGGTGCTGTCATTATTTCTACAGCACCTTCTATTCATTAAGAAACTATTATTTTTATAAATCTCTTCTTGCCAACTTGGACTACCAATTCTCCTTCTTTTGGTAATTCAGATTCTTTTTCTATCTTGACGTCGTTTACCTTTACTCCGCCTTGTATCAATAATCTTCTAAATTCACTCTTGCTTGATACTAGACCTTTATCTACTACAGTTGAAATCAAATCGAAGCCGTCCTTGCTTACAGTTACTGTGTCCATATCCTTAGGTTTTTGACCCATTTGGAATATCATCTTAAATCTTTCTTCAGCCTGTTCTACTTCTTCTTCTGTGTGGTATAGACTTATTATTTCCTTTGCTAAGTCCATCTTGATATCTCTTGGATTTACAGATTGATCTTCCAGAATCTTTTTAACTTCTTCGATTTTTTCTTCGCTCACATCAGTTAGTAATTCGTAGTATTTTACGATTAATTCATCTGGTATTTCCATAACCTTTTGGTATTTTGAT
>NZ_JALEXO010000083.1 GCF_022780145.1 Intestinibacter sp. | reverse complement strand
CGAAAAGCATGGAGTGAACTTAACTCAAAACATAGACTTAGCGATGTCACTTAGAAAGGATACTGGTAATGGTAAAATATATTCAGTGAAAAATAAGGATTTAGACACAAGCATGGATTTTGCTGGGTATTATTATGATTTATATAGAGAGTTTTTTACTTGGCTCATTGAAAATGCTGATTTAGATGGTAAGAAAATTTTAGACCTAGGGTGTGACAATGGTATAGCTACATGCTTTTTAGCATCAATTTATCCAAATGCTGAGGTAGTTGCAGTTGACAAGAGTAAAAAGGGCATCAAGTGCGCAGAAGAAATCGCAGCAAAGCTAGCCCTACAAAACGTAAAATTCGAAGTAGTAGATGCCAAGAAAATCGATAAATTCTTTAAACAAGAAAAATTCGATGCAGTCGTATCTATAAGATCTATGCTAGAAATCACAAATTTACCTAAATTAAAGAGCTTCTGGAGCATAGACGATGTAGAAAAATCATTAGTAGTTGCAAACAGTGTAGTGAAATTTTTTAAAAGCGTGGAAAAAGTCATGGCAGATGATGCTAAGCTGATAACTTTTGAGAGATTAGAAGGCGCTGAGGAAATTTTAAATTTCGTCAAATCTATGAGAGAATCAGGGCTATACATAGATACAGAAAGTATGTGCAAGGTGCAATTTTACGAATTAGACAGCTACGAACAAATGCCTGTAATCATGTTTGATAAAGCAAAACGAGAAGAAATCACATTTGGCGAATTTATTGAGATATACAGCAAATTGCCTGTTTTAAATAAGCATAAAGATGTCGATGATGATTTCAAGATAGAGCTTGAATTCAAGGCTATAGAAGATAAGAAGCTTGTTTTCGGAACACAAATAGACTACAAAAATGGTGCAGGCAGCGAGAGAAGAGAAGTATGGCAAGCTGGCGACAAGTTCGTGTGCTATAAGTACAGCAATATCGGACGTAGAGAGCTTGTGACAGATGTAGCTGATAAGGACGAGACTATAAAGGATATTAGAAATATGGCTGGATTTATCGGAAGAATGGGGAACAAGGTGTCTGAGTATTTTAGTTTGGAAGAGAGAGACGCTATTAAATAGATTTTTATCAAAGGAAGTTATTTTTAGGATAACTTCCTTTTTATTATATAAAAATAGCCCACCGAATATGGTGAGCTTTTAGTTCAAAAATAAATAACTGTCATCGCCGTTCCGATGAGAGTTATTTTAAATAATAGATAATTGTCATCGCCATTCCGATGAGAATTATTCTATTTATATTATATGATAATTAGAAGTGAATTTGAACTTGAAAATAATGGTGATTTATATAAAAAAAATTGAAATGTTAAAAGTATGTTAAATTTTTTAAGCTCACTTTTTATCGACAAAAAGTGGGCTTTTCAATTGAGTATTTTCAAGGGGTTCAGAATATTCGACAGAGATAAATACAATAGCAAAAAACCGCACGTTTCAACGTTTTTCTTAGCTAATTTGATGTATTATATAATTAGATGATGATAAGTTTTTTGTTGATACTGCCAAAAAATTTAGGATTATATGGGGTGATTCTAAATTTTATAAGAAAAGCTTAGGCTTTTTATGAAATGATTGTATTATTTATAGGTTGATAGTGTTATTTGTGAAAGATTGTGCTGTTTGGGATTTTATGGTGATGTGCCTGGAAGGAGTTAGTTATGGAAATGATGATAAGAAACTATTTTAATACGAAAATAGATTATTTCAAGAAAGGAGTCAACGATGAAGTTTACATTCATGGGCTTTTCAACACAAGTGGCAAAAGAGTTAGACATAAATCACGTTGATTTAGTGATACTTAGATGGTTTACCGACTTTGTAAACACTGGAAGAATGATTTCTAAGGTGGAGAATGGAGTCAGATATTATTGGGTAGACTATTCGAAGTTTATAGAAGACTATGATATTTTGAACATAAAAAAAGATGCTGTCTATAGAAGATTTAGAAAAATGTGCGAAAAGGATATTTTGAAGCGAATGACTGTTAAGCATCGCGGTACATATTCTTATTTTGCATTTTCTAAAAACTACGATCTTTTGGTGAATTATAAGGTGAATTATGCCAGTAGCCAAGGGAATCACGAAAAATACGAGGAGCCGATTAACTATATCGATTATCCAGATGAAATAGTCGATATGATTTACGATGAGGATCGTCTAGATGACGGTGTTGATAATCGTGCGGAAAATTCTTATGAAGAAAATTACATATATGAGCTTAGGGATATTAGAGGGCGAGAAGTCGAGGATGCCTCTACGCCGTTTGATATGTTTTTAGCAGAGGATGAGGAAATAAATAAAGAGCCAGTCAAGGAACAAGTCGTTGAAAAACAAGCCGTAGAAAATAACAAATCAATAGAAGTAGCAGATTTGCGACCAAAGATAATTGACCAAAAACCGAGGGTGATTGATGAAAA
>NZ_JALEXO010000077.1 GCF_022780145.1 Intestinibacter sp. | reverse complement strand
GAAGAATTAAGACAACATAGAAGAGATATTCAAATGGTTTTTCAAGATCCTACAACAGCCTTTAATCCTAAGATGAAGGTTAAGGATATTATATGTGAACCGCTTTTAAATTTTGGATTAATCAAAAAGAGCCAAAAAGAAGAAGTAGCTAAGAAATACCTTGAAATGGTTGAACTTCCAGCAGAATTCATGGATAGATACCAACATAATATGAGTGGTGGACAACGTCAACGTATAGGAATTGCGAGGGCATTGGTACTAGATCCAGAAATCATGATACTAGATGAATCTACTTCTGCACTAGATGTTTCTATACAAAAAAATATTATAGAATTGATTAAAAAAATACAACAGGACAGAAATCTTACTATAGGATTTGTATGTCATGATATAGTCCTAGTTAGCGAGATGAGCCATACAGTTGCTGTTATGTATTTAGGAAATATAGTTGAAGTTATACCTAGTCATAAGCTAAGTAGTTTAGCTATGCATCCGTACACAAAGACATTGATGAGTGCTGTGTTTGATTTGAAGATGGATTTTTCTAAGAAAATAGATGTAGCTGATAATGATGTTTCTAATAAAATTGATAATGTAAATGCATGTCCATTTAGAGATAGATGTGAGCATGCAATGGACATCTGTAGCAAAGAAAATCCTGAGCTAAAGGAAGTAACTAAAGATCATTATGTAGCTTGTCATTTAAATTTTAATGTTTAAATAAATAGGAGGTCGTAATAGACCTCCATTATTTTTGTAATTAATAGCTAAAATTCAGTTTTATATTTAAATTACATATAAAAGAACACATAAATATTGACATAGGCTTCCTAACAATATAAATATGTGGAATATTTCATGGAATTCAAATTTTTTTAATTTAAGAAACTTAGGTTTAGTTCCATATATAACGGCACCTATTGTGTAAAATATACCGCCTGCAACTAATAGTCCAAGCCCAAAGCTAGATAGAGATCTATATAGTGGGACGATTAAAAATATTGCGCACCATCCCATAATTACATATATAACAGTAGAAATCCATCTAGGACTTTCGAACCAAATTAATTTGAAGGAAACTCCTAAAACAGCTATTAATACTTCTATTCCAAATAAAACCCAGCCTTTTACCCCATTTAACGATATTAAACAAAATGGTGCATAGGAACCTGCTATTAAGATAAAAATCATAGAATGATCTAATCTTCTCAAAAATTTAATAGTTTCTTCCTTAGCAATAACTAAGTGATATGTAGCTGATGCGGAATACAATAGTATTAATGATATTCCAAATATAATCACAGCAGTTAGGGCAAGAGGAGATGGATTCTCCAATGTAGTTTTTATTACTAATATTAATAAACCTGCAAATGATAAAATTGCTCCGAATAAATGGGTAAAACCATTTATCGGTTCTCTAATATATCTACCCATATTCAAGACCTCCTAATAGAAATAGTATTGTTAACTATATTATATAATATTTTATACTGTTTTAGGTAATATTATTTAATATAATTATATTATATTTTATCCGCAATTTTTAAATCAAAATAATTTTGTAAAAAAAATAAAAAAAGTGTTGACGAATAACTTTTATGGTGGTATTATATTACTTGTCCTTGAGAGAGAGCAAGAAATTAAGAAAGTTTTTAAAAAACTTCTTAAAAAAATGGTTGACAAAGTTTTAAAACTTTGTTAAACTAAGAAAGCTGAAACGAGCAAATGAACTTTGAAAATTAAACAGTAGGTTAAATAAAATCTTTAATTCACACGAATTAAAACCAACAAACCAAGCCAGATATTCGATAAAGATTAATCTGAGCAGGAAACTTTATTTTAAGCAATTGACATGAGCGAAGCGAATGGACATTGCGACATAAAGTGTAACTTTGTTTTGAGAGTTTGATCCTGGCTCAGGATGAACGCTGGCGGCGTGCCTAACACATGCAAGTTGAGCGATCTTCTTCGGAAGAGAGCGGCGGACGGGTGAGTAACGCGTGGGTAACCTACCCTGTACACACGGATAACATACC
>NZ_JALEXO010000075.1 GCF_022780145.1 Intestinibacter sp. | reverse complement strand
CCCCTACACCTATTAATTTTACAGCTACATCTACTTCAGATTTAACAGCTAGGATAACTCCACCCTTTGCTGTTCCATCTAATTTAGTAAGCACAAGCCCTGTTATATCACAAACTTGTTTGAAGCTCTTTGCTTGTGATACAGCATTTTGTCCAGTTGTAGCATCTACTACTAGTAGAACTTCTTTTTTAGCTTCTGGATATTCTCTATCTACTATTTTAAATACTTTACCTAATTCGTTCATTAAGTTTGATTTATTGTGTAGACGTCCTGCTGTATCGCAAATCAATACATCTATTCCTCTAGCCTTAGATGCTTTTATAGCGTCGAATATTACTGCTCCTGGATCTGCACCTTCTTGATGTTTGATTAAATCTACGTTGCATCTATTTGCCCATACCTCTAATTGGTCTATAGCAGCTGCTCTAAATGTATCTCCTGCTGCAAGAAGTACTTTCTTACCTTCAGATTTATATCTATATGCAAGCTTACCTATAGTAGTAGTTTTTCCTACACCATTTACACCTACCATAAGTATTATAGTTGGGCTATGTGATACATCTAGTTTAGTATCATCCTTTGATAAAATTTCTTCAACTATAGATTTTAATTCTTCTCTTACATCTTGTGGATCAGTTATTTTTTTACTTCTTATAGCATCTTCTAGTTTTTCCATTATTTCCATAGTAGTATTTACACCTACATCAGCAGTTATTAAAACTTCTTCTAGGTCTTCTAGAAGCTCTTCATCTACTTTAGTGTAAGATTTTAATACTTCATCTACTCTATCAGTTATTCCTTGTTTTGCCTTTGTTAGACCTTGCTTTAATCTATCAAATAAGCTGACTTTTTTTGGTTGTTCCTCTACTATTTCAGCTTCTTCAACCTCTTGAACTGTTTCTTCTTGTAAATTACAAGTTTCATCTACATCCTCTTGTATTTCATCTTCTAATTCTAACTCTTGTGTAGCAGCTTCTTGTTTTAACTCTTCTACTGGTTCTTCAATTTCTACTGATTCTTCAACTTGTGGTGTTTCTTCTACTTCTTGTTCTTCTTCTAAAGTCCCTTCCTCTATTGAGTCTTCATTTACATTTTCTACTTCTTCTTTTACCTCTTCTTTTTTATTTTTTCCAAAATTAAAAAGCTTCTTAAACATATTCTTCCTCCATTTTTATATTATGTCTGCCATTTTATGCGCTTCCTTAAGATTTAGGCTGATAACCTTTGATATTGCCTTCTTTTCCATAGTTACACCGTAAATATAGTCGGCAGCCTCCATTGTACCCCTTCTATGTGTTACCGCTATAAACTGGGTATCACTTGATAATTCTTTTAAATACTCTCCAAATCTAAATATATTTGCATCATCTAATGGCGCTTCAATTTCATCTAATATACAGAAAGGCGTCGGTTTTGCAAGTATTATAGCGAATAATATACTTATAGCTGTAAGTGCCTTTTCTCCTCCTGATAGAAGGTTTAAATTTTTCATCTTCTTTCCAGGTGGTTTTGCTGTTATTTGTATGTCGCTTTCAAGTATGTTGTCCTCATCTACAATAGTAAGCTCTCCTTCTCCTCCTCCAAACAACCTTTTATATACATATTTGAAATTTTCATTTACCTTTTTAAATTGTTCTTTAAATTGAACTTTCATATTTACTTCTAGCTCGCTTATAATTTTTTCTATAGCGCTTATAGATTCCTCTAAGTCAGTCTTTTGCTCGCTGTAGAAATCGTATCTCTCCTTAGTCTCCTTGTACTCTTGTATAGAGTCTATATTTACATTTCCAAGGCTTGCTATCTCTCTTTTTATCGATTCAAGTATTTTTTTATTTATTTCAATAGAATCGTCTTTTAATTCTAATGCTTTTACATAAGTTAAGTCGTAATCCTCAAACAGCCTATTTGTGTAATTTTCCTTGTTTGCTGATAACCTCTCTATTTTTGAGTCTATTTTAAATTCACTTTGTCTAAGCTCCATGTTTTGTCTTTCAAATGATTTTAATTTTTTGTTTAAATCAGCTATTGTCTCTTTAAGCTTAGCTTTGGTCTGATTTTTACCATCTAGCTCTTTATGCTTTTCGCTCAATTGCTTGTTCAAATTGTCGCTTTCTCTTTTTTGAATTTTAGATTTACTTTGCAAATCCTCTATTTCTTTTTGTAGTTTTTTTATAGTATCGCTGCTCTCGCTAATTTTTTGCGTTCTATAGTTTATTTCACCCTCAATTCTTTTTATCTCATAATCTGTAGATTTAAATATTTCACTTTTTTGAACAAAATCTAATTTTAAATTTTCTATTTTTTTCTTTTCTTCTTCAAAATCAGAGCTTTGAAGTTCTTTAATATTAGTTAAATTTTCGATTTGTCTTTTATTTTCCTCTTCCTTTAACTCGATTTCTTTTATTTTTTCTTCAATCGTCTTTATTTTATTAGAAGTATAATCTAAATTTGAGCTAAGACCAGTTTTTTCTTTTTCTAGCTTGTTTATATTTTCATTTAAAGAAGCTATTTCATAATCGATTGATTTAAGCTTAGTGTTTTGTTTTACAATGTCCTTTTCAAGGTCGTTTATTTCTTCTTCACTTCTCAATATATTTTCTTTTACTTCTTTAATTGAGTTTAAAATCAACTCCTTAGACCTAACATTTTCTTGATTTTCTATTTTTATTTTTTCTATTTTATCTTCAAAATCCTTTATAAGTCTCTTTCTAGAAAGGATATTAGCGCTAGTCTTTAAGCTACCTCCAGTTAGAGATCCTCCTGGATTTAATATATCTCCGTCTAAAGTTACTACTTTAAATCTATGATTAGTTTCATTCGCGAATTTAATTCCATTGTCTATGTTGTCTATTACTATAGTTCTACCTAATATATTTTCAACTATATCTCTGTACTTTTCATCAAATGATACTAAATCACTCGCTATTTTTATATATTCAGTCTTAGAATTTATAGTATTTTCATTTATTTTTTTAGATTTAATTACATTCATAGGAAGAAAAGTAACTCTACCTAGATTATTTTTTTTAAGGTAATTTATCGCATTTTTAGCAGCGTATTGGTCTACTGTTATAATATTTTGCATATAAGCTCCTAAAGCAGCTTCTATAGCCTTTTCGTATTTTTCATCAGTAGTTATAACCTGTCCTAATGCACCGCATATTCCAGATAAATTTTTATTTTTTAGTACTTCCTTTACTCCTCTATTAAAGCCTTCATAATGCCTTTCCATATCTACGTATATTTGAAGCTTTGAAGAGCATTCTTTTAGAGTGTAGTTGTTGTTTTGTATTTTTATATCTATATTTTTATTTTGATTTTTGTAATCCTCTAAATCGTTTTTAAAACCACTCAAAGAAGATGTCTTTTCATTTAAATTATTTTTCATTTGGATTACATTTTCTTCTTTTTGTCTATAGATAGAATTTTTTTCCTCTAATGAAGCTTTTATCTCTAAAATATTATTTTCAATAGTCTCACTTCTAAGATTGATATTTTCAGTATTTGCACTTAAAGTCGATAAATTATTACTTAATTCTTGTTTTTCATTTAAATAAGTAATTATATTATCCTTAAGTAGCTCTATATTTTTATTTAATTCATTTAATTTTTGTTCTTTTTCGTTGCTTTCTTTTTCAATTTCTGAGATATCTCGTTCTAACACCTCAATTTCTTTTTTTTCTACTTCTCTTTTTTGCTTTAACTCTATTAATTTACTGTTGTCTTCTTTTAGCTTAACTTTAAAATCATCTAGAGTTTTTTGATTGTTTTCTATATTAAGTTTTGAATTACTAATTCTCTCGTTTATCAAAGAAATTTGAGAGTCATTTTGGTTTATTACATTTTTTATAGATTCTATATATTCATTTAATCTAGCTATATTTTCCTCTAGCTTTTCGATTTCTTCACTAGTCAAATCTATATTTTTTTCCATTTTTACTCTTATTTCTTCTTTTTCATTTAATTCCTTTACAAGTATTGCCTTATGCTTTGTAATCTCAGCTAATTCTTGGTCTATCTTTTTAATTTCTATGATGTAATTATTTACTTCGAGCTTTTTTAAGTTTTCTCTAAGATCTAAATACTTAAGGGCCTTTTTTTGTTGGTTAAAAAGAGGCTTTATTCTGTTTTCTATTTCTATATAAATATCTTCTATTCTCTCTAGATTTTCCTTAGTATTTTTTAGATTCTTCTCTGCTTCTAGCTTTTTATATCTGTATTTTGATATTCCACAAGCCTCGTCGAAAACTTTTCTTCTATTGACAGGATTATTGCTCAAAATTTCGTCTACCTTTCCCTGTTCTATAATAGAATATCCATCCTTACCTATTCCTGTATCTAGTAGTAATTCCTTTATATCCTTTAATCTACACGCTTTGTCATTTAAAAAGAAACTACTCTCTCCATTTCTATAGGCTCTTCTCTTTATAGTAACTTCACTAAAATCTATATCTAATTTTTCATCACTATTGTCTATAGTTAGAGCTACTTCACAGTAATTCATAGGCTTTTGATCATTTGTACCTGCAAATATAACGTCTTCTAGCTTGTCTCCTCTAAGACTTTTTATACTTTGCTCACCTAAAACCCATCTTACTGCATCGGATATATTGCTTTTTCCACTTCCATTTGGTCCTACAATCGCTGTTATTCCTTCGTTAAAATTTATCTCTGTCTTTGTTGGAAAAGACTTAAATCCCTTTAATTCCAGTCTCTTTAAATGCACGCTTTCATCTCCCTTCAATATTAAAGGTTATATATCTCTAGTAATTTATCGTAAATTTGATCCATCTTAACAGAAAACTCTCCCTTGTCTGAAGATATAATTATCTCTTCTTTTGGTAAATCTTCTGGAAATGTCTTTAGATTTATATTGTATTTTTGTTTCATATATATTTTATTTGATTTTTTATTTCCAATTATTTTAGAAATATTTTTATTGTTTGTCTTTACAACTAAATTCCCTTCTATTTTATTTTCTAAAACAACGTAATCTAAGAAGTCCTTTATCATTTCGCTTTCAGTAAGCTCTCTAAAGGCAGGGTGATAAGGTCCTGCTACGACGCCTTTACCTAATTGTATATCGTCTGTAGCTTGAAGTCCTACTCTAATTACATTTATATCGTTTACATAAAATAAAACCAATAGTTTTTTTACAATATTTATACACTTTTCTAGAGTAAACGGCGTATATTTTCCCTCTGCTAAAAGAGTTTCAAGTCCAGTATCTTTAACTACTAATGTAGGATATATTCTTACACAGTCTGGTTTTAATTTTATAAATTCTCTAGCTGTATTTATACATTTTTCCTCTGTATCAGAAGGAAGTCCCACCATCATCTGTAATCCTAGCTTTATGCCGTGTTTTTTTATTAAATTAGAGCTTTTTATTACTGAATCTATATCGTGCCCTCTTAAACTATCTATAAGCACCTTTTCATCCATAGATTGAACGCCTAGCTCGATTATACTAGATTTGTATTTTTTTAATCTCTCTAAAATCCTGTCGCTTATACAATCCGGTCTAGTAGACATTCTAATCTCGTGTACTAGACCTCTATCTACATATTCCTTTGCAACTGCTAGTAATTCATTTTGGCATTCCTCTTCTATAGCAGTGAAGCTTCCTCCAAAAAACGCTATCTCCACATCAGTATCTTTATCTATAGTTTTTAAACATTCCTCTATTATATTTCTAGCATCTTCTGCTGTAACCTCAGTACTCACTCCTGTTATTTTCTTTTGGTTGCAAAAGATACAATCGTGAGGACATCCTCTATGAGGAACGAATATAGGTATTATTCTCTTTTTCATATAAATATCCTCCACTTATAATCTTTTATCTAGTGCACATTTTGCTGCAACTTGTTCTGCATCCTTTTTACTCTTGCCTTCTCCTCTTCCTAAAACAGTGTCGTTTATACCGACCTCCATAACGAATGTTTTATTATGGTCTGGTCCTTTTTCGTCTACTAATTTATACCAAATGTTATTTTCTCCGTTGCTTTGTAGTACTTCTTGCAAACATGTTTTGTAATCTCTAAATATCTTACCTTTTATAGAATCATTTATTATCTTATCCATGTATTTTAAAATAAAGTCTCTCGCAGGCTCCATCCCTCCATCTAGATAAATAGCTGCTATAACAGCTTCTAAAGCATCTGCAAGTATTGATATTCTATCTCTACCACCTGTAGCCTCTTCTCCCTTTCCTAAAAGCATATATTTACCTAAATGTATATTTTGAGATATCTCACTTAAAGATTCCTCACAAACTATATTGGCTCTTATCTTAGTAAGCTCTCCCTCTGGTAAATTTTTTTCTTTTTTAAATAGATAGTCACTTATTACTATACTCAAAACTGAATCTCCTAAAAATTCTAGTCTCTCATTAAAAGGACAGTTCTTATTTTCGTTTGAATAAGAACTATGTGTTAAAGCCTCTAATATATAATCTTTATTGTTAAATTTATAATTTATTTTTTCTTCAAACATCTCTATATTATTTAATATTTTTCTATTTATCTTCATTAAGTATCCTCCATCTAAATTATTAATTAGTTTATTAAATTTATCTCCGGTCGCATTGTAATTAAAACATATTTACTTTAAAAAACCTATGAAGATTTGAACTTCATAGGTGCTTTTTAAACTAAACATTCATTATTAGCAATTACAACCGTCATCTCCGTCTTCACAGCCACAACCGCAACCACAATCATCTTCATAGTCGTCATCCTCACAACCACATCCGCAGCCACAATCACAGTCGTCTTCAGAAGATAATATTACAGCATGGCAGTTTGGACAAACTACATCTACTGAATCATCAAATAGTAATTCTTCATCGATTTCTACAACTTCTGAACAGTTTGGACATTCCATTTCTATATAGCTTAAATCATCTTCTTCATAATCTTCATCTTCATCATATTCATCGTCGTAGTCATCTTCATCTTCTTCATAGTCGTCATCTTCATCGTACAACCATTCTTCTAAGTCTTCTACTTCTTGTTGTAATTCTTCTATTTCATATTCTAGTTCTTCTACTTGGTCTTCTAAATCCTCTACTGAATATTCTAAATCTTGTACTATGCCGGCAAAACTATCTAATACGTCGACAATTTTACAGATCATTTTACCCTCTTTAGTCTTATCATCGATATCTAATCCTTCAGCTAAACCTTTTAAATATGCAACTTCTTCACCTAGTTTTTTCATGATAAATCTCTCCTTTGCATTTTTTTAAAATCTTTAGAATAAAGACTTACTAATATGTTTTAAAAAAGCTCATATACCATTAATATTAGATATATAAGCTTTTTTTATGCTAAAATATTAAACTCTTGATAAATATTCTCCAGTTCTAGTATCTATTTTTATTTTATCTCCTTCATTTATGAATAAAGGTACTTGAACTACTGCTCCTGTTTCTACTGTAGCTGCTTTAGTAACGTTACTAGCTGTATCACCTTTTATTCCTGGTTCAGTTTCTGTTACTTCTAATTCTGCAAAGTTTGGAGCTTCTACTTGGAATGGTTGTCCTTGGTAGAATCTTATAGTAGCTACTTCATTTTCTTTTAAGAATTTTATAGCATCTTCAACTTGATCATAGTTTAGTGGTATTTGATCAAAAGTTTCTTCATCCATGAAGTAATATAATTCACCGTCATTATATAAATATTGCATTTGTTTTGTTTCTATTATTGCTTTTGGGAATTTATCACTTGGGTTGAAAGCTTCTTCTCTTATAGCTCCTGTTTTTAAGTTTTTATATTTTGTTCTTACGAATGCTGCACCTTTTCCTGGTTTAACGTGTTGGAAGTCAACTACTAAACATGGTTGACCATCTTTTTCAAAAGTTACACCTTTTCTAAAATCTCCTGCTGTTACCATTATTATTCCTCCATCTAAATAAATTTCTTATGTTTTATCATTTTTATTATATATATGTCACTCAAATTGTCAAGTTATAATATATATTTTGATTTATCATATATACTATAATATCATAAATTATCTTAACTAAACAAGTTTTTAGATATTTTAGTTGATTATATATTATAATTTTGACTCTATATAAAATATTTATTCAAAAATTATAAAATCCTTCCTAAATTATATAATAAAGAAAGGATTTTTTTCTTTTAATACTTTTAATATTATAAAGTAGCTAATTTACTTACTACTTCTTCTGCTATAACATGTATAGGTTTGTCATCTGTGCTTACTACTATATCTGCTATAGATTCATATCTATCTTGACGTTTTGCCATTAAATCGCTTATGTATTCAACGTTCATATTTCCATTTAATAATGGTCTTTGGTTGCTGTATTTTACTCTGTTGTATACAGTTTCTGGAGTAGCTGTAAGTAATACTATTTTACCATTTTGTTTCATTAAATCTACGTTTTCATCTCTCATTGGCATTCCACCACCACAAGAAATTATTATTCCTTGTCTAGTTTGTAGTTCTTTTAATGCATTAGTTTCACAAGTTCTGAAATAGTCTTCTCCTTTTCTTTGGAATATTTCATTTATTGTCATATCTTCTCTTTTTACTATAAAATCATCAGTTTCTAAATCTTCCATTTCAAGTATATGACTTAAGTAATTTGCTATAGTACTCTTACCACATCCCATGAATCCTATTAACATTATATTATATGGGAATAAGTTTTTAGCTTGATATTTTTTAGCGTTTTTAACTACATATCTAAATACGTTCATTATTTCATCTTGGTATTTGTTATCTTTTAATTTTTTACATAGTGCTATTTCTTTTTTACCTTCGTATTCAGGTTGTAGTATTGGCATACCATTTTCTTTTTTGTATTCTATTATTTCATCGATACAATCCATTCTTTTTGATAAAATTTTTATAATTTCATCATCATACATACTTATTTTTGCTCTTATTTTTTCTATATTGTTCATGTGTACCCACCTTACCTAATTGTATTTTACTAAATTATAGCAATATATTAAAGTATTTTCAATATTTCAAACAAATTAAAAAACTAATTTTTTAATTTTCTTTATTTTTTAATCTTCTTTATTTTTCGCTTTAATTTTATTATCTTTTACAAACAAATTTCGAGATTATGCTTTTATTTTTTAATTAGAAATCAAAAAAAGTTACTAAATAATAATTAAATTATTACCTAGTAACTAAAGCTTAAACATATTATTCTGATTTTATAAGTTTACTAACTATTTCTTCGCAAATTTCATTAATTGTCTTATTATCAGTAGATACTATAATATCACTTGCAGCTAAATATTTAGGCTCACGTTTTTTCATTAAATCAGAAATAAAGTCTACATTCATATTGCCATTTAATATAGGTCTTTCGTTGCTGTATCTTACACGTTCAAATATAGTTTCTGGAGATGCTGTAAGTAGTACTACCTTCCCACTTTGTTTCATATATTCTACGTTTATATCTCTAAGTGCCATACCACCACCACATGATATGATAGTATTTTTCTTTTGTTTTAAAGATATAAGCGTATTAGTTTCACATTGTCTAAAATACTCTTCTCCACGTCTACTAAACATTTCATTTATTGTCATACCTTCCATTTTAACAATGTGGGCATCTGTTTCTATTTCCTCCATAGCTAGCATATGACCTAAATAAGAAGATACTGTACTTTTACCAACACCCATAAATCCAATTAGGAATATATTATATGAGAACAAGTTTTTAGCTTGTATTTTTTTACCATTATCTACAATATATCTAAATACATCTAATATTTCATCTTGAAATTTATTTTTTTCTACTTGTTTCATTAAGCTTACTTCTTTTTGAGCTTCGAATTCTTCTTGAAGTATAGGTAGACCATGTTCTTTTTTATAGGCGATTATATCTTCAATATAATTCATTCTCTCTGTTAAAAGTTCTATTATTTTACTATCACATTCACTAATTTTTTGTCTAGTACTTTCAATATTCTTCATTTTCTTTCCCCTTTTTAATTAGTTTTATTTTGATAGTAAACCTAAATTATATTTTAGTCTAATTGATTTATCGGCTATTTTTTATGCATTTTATCTATAGTTTAATAATCCTTCTATGCTTCAACATTTTTATGTATTAATTTCAGTAAATTACTTAAATCTTCAATATTAGGCTGTCCTGGAGCACTTTTCTTTCTATTGACACCATAAGTTATACATGAGCCAAAAAATTCTCCACAAATTCTACTAAGGCCACCCTTTTCACCTACTGATATTGCGCATATAGGAGTCTTCACTATATGCTCTGATAAAATAATCGTTGTCTCTAATAGTTCAACTACATCTAACTTGCTGTGTGGAGATGCTATTATTTTTATAATATCAGCTCCCATATCTTCTAACTCTTTAGCTGTTTCAATGCTTTCTGCCTTTGATGGAGTATGTGTTAGATTATGATTAGTTGCAATTACATATGTTCCCATATCCTTAGCAAATTCAATTATATCCTTCATATTATCCTTTCCAATACTGTCTTCAATATCTATAATATCGACTAATTTACTTGCACAAACTTCTTTATATATATTCACATAATCTTCTACTTTTATGTCTGCCTCTCCATGACTTTTATTAGTCTTTATTGTGAATATAAGTGGTATATTTTTTAATATTTTTCTAAGGTCTTCAAGCACTTCTTCAATCTTTTCACAATCATTGTAGTATTCATACCAGTCAACTCTCCACTCAACGATGTCGATATCTAGTATATCAAAATCTACTGGTATAATAGAAAATTTCTTTGCTGTTTTTAATATTTCTTCTTTTGTTTTATCACAAATTGGTACAATTATCTTTGGGGTTCCCTTTCCTATTTCTACATTTCTAACCTTTAAATAACTCATACTCCTAAAATCTCCCTTCCAATATTAAAATCATTAAGTAGTATTATACCAAAAAAATTATAATTTAATATAAAATACAATTTTATATATTGTATACATCAATATATTTACTATAAGTTATTGCAATTTTTTAATACAAATTTACTAAATTGATCTACTGCCGGCGATACATATTTATTTTTTAACTTAGCCATATATATATTTCTACTGTATATAGGACTTTTTAATTTGATTACATCAACATTAAAATACTTTAAGAAAGGAATATTCGGCATTATAGCAATTCCAAAATTTTCTGCAACTAATCCTGCCATGGAATCGTCTTTTTCAACTTCGTAAGATATATCTTGCTTCTTATTTATTTGCTTAAATAAATTGTCTATTACAGGTCTCAATCCACTTGATTTAGTGAAAGCTATATGTTTATATCCCACAGTTTTTATCAAATCAATTTCTTTGTACTTAGATAATTCATGATTTTTAGGAACTACAACTACTAATTCTTCTTCTTTTATCTTTATGAATTCCACATTATTTTCATCTTCTACCATCGAACAAAATCCTATATCAAATCTCTCACTTTTTAGACCTTCTATAATAGACTTCGTATTTGAAGATGAAAATGTAAATCCAAAATTCTTATCTTCATTTTCCTCTAAAAACCTTCTAACTATCATAGGCACAAATTCCGCCTCTAAAGTATATATATACCCTAGATCTATAACTCCACTTGTAGAACAAGTCAAAGCCTTTGTTTTATCTACTCCCTCTTGAAGATAGTCTAAAGATTTTTCTACATATTTTAAAAATATCTTTCCATACTTTGTAAGAACTACATTTCTTCCCTGTTTTTCAAATAGCTTAGTTCCAAGCTCCTCTTCTAAGGAAGAAATAGCATGGCTTAAGCTAGGCTGTGTTATAGATAAATCCTTAGCTGCTTTAGTATAATGCTCTAAATGAGCTAATTTAACAAAATATTGTAAATGATTTAAATTCATAATATCTCCTTTAAATTTTTTATCAATCTTTCTTAATTATTAATATACAATATATATTTCGATTTTTTAAGTGATTAATTTATTTTTTATATAGTTAAAAACTATAAATAAAATTTATATAAATACTATTTTTTTTAGATTTTTTTTATAAATTTAAAAATTTATCTAAAAACCAAAGAAATATTTATTTTAATATAATTTATAAGTATTTTTTTCAAAAAAACATTTTTCTATTATTTTTATCTATAATTTATAAGAAAAAGTGCTATTAGTTATTTTAAATAAATACTGTTAAAATAATCTTAAATAAAAAAATAACAAACAAAACAGAAATTAAAAATAATAATCAATAAAAATACGATTTATGGAGGTTTTAAAATGGCACACAAATACAAAAATATATTTTCACCTTTAACAGTAAAACATATGAATTTAAAAAACCGCATCGTAATGATGCCAATGGGTACAAACTATGGTGAACAAAATGGAGAAATGAGTTTCTTACATATTAATTACTATGAACAAAGAGCAAAAGGCGGTACTGGACTTATAATAGTAGAAAATGCAAGCGTATTTTCTCCTCAAGGATCAAATGGTACTTCACAACTTCGTATAGACCACGATAGTTATCTACCTAGATTATTCAAACTTTGCGAAAGAGTTCACAAATACGGAACAAAAATAGCTATACAAATAAATCACGCTGGAGCATCTGCAATGTCTTCAAGAACAGGAATGCAACCAGTTTCTTCTTCAAATATACCTTCAAAAGCAGGCGGAGAAATCCCTAGACCTCTTGAAAAAGAAGAAATATATGAAATAGTTAAAAAATACGGTGAAGCAGCTAAGAGAGCTCAAATAGCAGGATTTGATGCAGTAGAAATTCATGCAGGACATTCTTATTTAATAAGTCAATTCTTATCACCTTTATACAATAAGAGAACTGATGAATTCGGTGGATCTGTAGAAAATAGAACTCGTTTTGCAAGACTTGTAATAGATGAAGTTAGAAAAAATGTAGGACCTAACTTCCCGATATTATTACGTTTAAGTGCTGATGAATTTATGGAAGGCGGTAATACAATCGACGATTGCCTAGAATATCTAGAATACTTAAACGATGAAGTAGATATATTCGACGTATCTGCTGCTCTTAACGGATCAATACAATACCAAATAGATGCTAACTACTTAAAAGACGGTTGGAGATCTTATTTAGCAAAAGCAGTAAAAGAAAAATTCGGTAAACCTTGTATAACAATGGGTAACATAAGAAATCCTCAAGTAGCTGAAGACATATTAGAAAGAGGAGATGCCGACTTAATAGGTATGGGTCGTGGACTTATAGCTGATCCTAACTGGGTAAATAAAGTAGAATTAGGCAAAGAAGATGAAATAAGAAAATGTATATCTTGTAATATAGGTTGTGCAGGTAACAGAATTGGTATAAATAGACCTATAAGATGTACTGTAAACCCATCTGTAAACGAAGATGAGCTTTATAAAAAACAAAAGGTTAAAAGACTTTGTAATGTAGTAGTTATAGGTGGAGGAACTGCAGGTCTTGAAGCTGCATGTACAGCTGCCGAAGTTGGATGTACTACATTCTTAATTGAGAAAAAAGACGTTTTAGGTGGTCTTGCTACTCAAATCTCAAAAATCCCAGACAAAAAGAGATTATACGACTTCCCTAAATATCTAATAAATAGAGCTGAAAAATTAGAAAATTTATATATATTTAAAAATACTGAAGCTAGTGTAGAATTTATAAAAAATCTAAGACCAAACTTAATAGTTAATGCTACAGGTTCTTCTCCATTACTACCTCCAATAAAAGGTCTTCATGAAGTAATGGCTAAAGAAAACTCTAAAGTATTCTCTATATTAGATATGATAAACAATGTAGAAAACTATCCAGAAGATTTAACTGGTAAAAAAGTTGTCATAATAGGTGGTGGAGCAGTTGGTCTTGACGTTGCAGAATTCTTCGCTCCAAGAAATGCTGAATGCTCTATAGTTGAAATGGCTCCAATCATAGGAAATGGAATAGATCCAGTACCAAAGGTTGGTACTTTCGACTTATTAAACAAACATGGAGTAAAACAACTTACTAGCACTCGTTTACTTGAAGTAAAAGATAATTCTTTCTTAGTTGAACATCCAGATGGAAGATTAGAAGATTTAGAATTTGACTATGGATTTGTATGCTTAGGAATGAGATCTAACAATCCTGTACTAGAAGCTTTAAAAGAAGAATATTCTAATACAGATGTAGAAGTAATATCTATAGGAGATAGTGTTAGAGCTAGACGTATAATAGAAGGTGTTGAAGAAGGAAGAAACATCATAAATACTCTAACTAAACACGATTATCTTGATATTTATGTTTAAAATATTCTAAATAAGTTATTTTCCCCAATTTAATTTAAATTAGAATATTAATAATATATTTATAGGCTGCTTAAATACATCCCTTAAAATAAGCAGCCTACTTACCAAAACAATTTTAAACAATATTTATACACCTTAAATTCCTTATTTCTTAATAGGGAATTTTTTTATTTATTTTCTTTTTGTTCTTCTAAGAATATTTTTAATATATTTTGAGTATCCTCTAATGTAGGAGTAACTCCTGTCCATATGCTAAAAGAATGCACTCCTTGATTGATAAGCATTTGTATGCCGTAAGCTATTTTTAAATCGTGTTTAAGGCCCCACTTGATAAAAGCTGTTTCATGAGGCTTATAAACGGCATCTGCTATTATCATATTTTTAGGTGGCACTAAAGATGTATCTATCGGTGACTCATCAGTTCCCATTCCTATTGGTGTAGTATTTATTAAAACATCTACATCATCTATGTCCTTTTGAGTTATGACTTTAGACGTAGCAATTGCCTTTGTATCAAAATGTTCATTTATTGTATCTACTATTGATTGAGCTTTTTCGATACTTCTGTTTACTATTTCTATTGAAGCTGCATTTTCTATAGCAAGCTGTATTGCAATACTTCTACATGCTCCACCTGCACCTATTATTAAGACCTTTTTACCATCCATTGTCTCACCACTTGCATCCTTAAGTGATTTAGTAAGCCCTGTTCCATCTGTATTGTAGCCGTATAGCTTTCCATCTACATTTTTGATAGTATTTACTGCCCCAAATAACTTCGCCTTTTCGTCTATTTCATCTAAGTATTTCATGACTTCTATCTTGTGAGGTATTGTCACATTAGTACCCATTATGCCTAAATGTCTTATTCCATTTATAGCCTCACCTACATGATCAGGGTCTACGTCATAGCTTACATAGACTGCATCGATACCGTATTTTTCAAATAAATAATTGTGTATCTTAGGTGAAAAACTTTGACTAACTGGATGACCTATAACACTGTAAACCTTTGTTTTTGAACTTATACTACTCATATTATCCTCCTACAACTACCTTAATATTTAAAAAAGGAGAACTCCCACGAGTTCTCCTTCTATAAATAAAAATTATTTACCTAATTTTAAAATTTTATATTAAATGTAGGTCAATTTAGAACTCATTAGAAAAGATTTATTTTTTATATTATTGCAATAAAAATAGCCAGCGCTAAAATAAAAGCCCCAGAACATAAAATAGAAATAGCTATATAATTTGCTTAGATCTTTTCTAATCATTTCATTACCTCCATTTAAGTATTAATAAATATATATTCTCCTGATTCAATTTAGAAAATACATTTTATTTCTTTATTTATATTAAATTTTATCTAATTTAAATAAATTGTCAATCTAGATTTTTTTTATTTAAGCAAAATTCGCTATTTTCTGAGTATTTTAAATTCAAAATTTACTTCTTATACTTTATTTTTTATAATTTATTTCTAATTATTCTAAAAACAACATACTTTAATTTACAAATACTATTATTTCCCATAATTTATTAAAGAATTTTAATTTATTCGATATTTTTCTAAAAAAAATAGACCTTAAAACTTAAATTAATAAGTATCAAAGTCTATTTTATATTTATGTGCTTTTAAATAAATTAGGCTGCTTTTTCAAGTTTTTCCATTTTATCACTTTCTACATTTACATAAATTGCAAGTAATACACCTATTATTGTGACTACTACGTTAAGTAAAACAACGTTTGTTGGTCCGTTAGTAGCTCCACCAACCTTAGTTAAGTAAGATGCAACATTTAATATAGTGTAGTTTGCAACACTTGATGCGATCATAACAATTGAAGTTATCTTACCCTTGTCTTTAGGGAACATTTCATTTGCAGTTGATACGCAAAGTTGAAGTACTCCACCTGCTGCTGCATAACCTAATACGAATCCACCAACTAAACATATAGAAGGTATTCTTATAAAGTATATAGCTATAAGCATTGCTGCTGATATTGCTGGATATATTATAAGTATTCTAGCTGCTTTTAATCCTTTTTTGATTAATACTGATGAAACTAATATTGCACATACTGTTCCTAATGCATAGAATGATTGTATTTTACTTGGATCAGCAAGTCCATATAATCTACCTAATTCTTGGTTGCAGTTTAACCATATCATAAAAGTTGAAGAAGAAGTAAATCCTATGCATATTAAAGCTATACTTGCTGGAGTAAATTTCATTTTTTCTTTTTTAACTTCTTTTTTGCCTTCATCATCAGCTGTAGCATTTGCTTTAGGGAATGGTAATATAGCTATTAATATACCATCTACTGCTATTGCTGCTGCTGCGATTAAGAATATTGTTTTAAATGGTAACATGCTTGTAGCTACAAAACCTATACCAAATGGTAATAAGAATTGTGCTATAGACATTGAGAATTTAGTAAACATATTTGCTATCGATCCATTTTCTGGGAATATTTCCATACATGATGGTGATACACAAGTATCTAAGAATGAGTTAGCTATACCACCTACTATAGCAAACGCATAACCTACTGCCATGTTTGGAGAGAATACTATCCCACCTAAATACAATGCATAACAAATAACACCTATAATACCACTAACTCTTCTTCCGAATTTATCAGATATCGGTCCTGAGAATGGAAGAGATATTAAACGTCCAAGTCCAAGTGCTGCGATTACAGAAACTACCATACTTACATCAAAAGTTCCGTCTTCTAGTAATTTTGCTCCCCACATTGATGCAAAATCTTGTTTATATTGTCCTAATATAGAAGCTCCTATACCATGTATAAAGTATGTAAAGTATAAGGCAGCAGCTGTAGGATAATATTTTTTATAATTAATTTTTTCCATTATAGCATCCTCCTATTTTTAATTTTATAAATCAGAATAGTATTTAGCTTTTACTTGTTCAACTGGCATTTCTTGTCCCATGAATAATTTGAATGCTTCTACCCCTTGGTATAATAACATTCCTTTTCCACCTATAGCTTTGCAACCAGCTGCTTCTGCATCTAATATCATTTTAGTTTTGATTGGGTTGTAAACAACATCTGTTACTACTAGATCTTTTCTAAATACGCTTGTATCTTTTATATTAGTTTCTCCATCATAAGGTTTCATACCTATTAATGTAGCATTAGTTAATATATCACTTGTAGCTATTTCAGCGTATAATTTTTCAGTGTCGTCTATATCGTATAAATTTACTACACAATCTGGAACTTCTCTTTTTATAGATTCAACAGTCTTTTGAGCTCTTGCAAAGAAGTCGTCTTTTTTGTTGAATATAGATATTTCTCTAGCTCCATCAAGTGCTGCTTGAACTTGTATAGCAGTTGCAGCTCCACCTGCACCCATTATAGTCATTTTTTTGCCTTTTATATCTACACCATTTTCTCTTAAGTTTCTTACATAACCTTTACCATCTGTAATGTCACCTATTAATTTTCCGTTGTCATTTATTATTGTGTTACAAGCACCTATTATACGAGAAGCTGGAGATAATTCGTCCATATATTTAGCTACTTCACCTTTACAAGGCATTGTAACATTTCCACCTTTCATATTGAAAGTTCTAAAAGCATTTACTGCATCTTCTGTTTTTTCTACAGGTATATCAAAAGCTAAATATCTATAATCTAAATCTAATAATTCAAAGCTGTAGTTGTACATTGCAGGTGATCCTGAATGTCCTACTGGTGTTCCTATTAATCCTAATAATCCTGTTCTTCCTGATATTTCCATTTTATTATTCCTCCGAATTTGTTTTCATTTAAATTTATTAGTATATATTGGTGAAGAATGTCGCAAAATTAACTTTTGCAACATTCAACCAATATATAGCTAAAAACTATATTTTAAGTGTAATTATTTAACAAATTATATACTTAATGCTACGTCTAGTGCTTCTCCTGTTGCATTTAAAGCTCTTCTAGCTCTTACTGCATCACCTATAACATAAGTTTCTTTTACTATGTCTTTTATTGATTCACTTATTGGATCGTAATTTCTAGATCCCATTGCAAGTACAACTGAGTCAAATCCTCTAACTTCTTTTACAGAACCATCTGCTAATTCGTATTTAACTCCATCTTCATAGAATTCTGCTACTTTTGCTCCAGTTATGCTAACTACATGATGTTTGTCAAATGCTTCCATGATGAATTTTCTATGTTCTTTACCTACATCACCAGCTATTTTATCTTTAAATTCGATTATTGTTACTTCGTGTTCTTGTTCTGCCAAAAATTCTGCTGTTTCGGCACCAACCATTCCTCCACCTACAACTAGAACTTTTGTACCACAAGCTTTTTTACCATCTAATAAATCTATAGCATTTATTACACCTACATCATTGATACCTGGTATTGGTAATATTAATGGAGTTGCTCCTGTAGCAACTATTGCTACATCTGGGTTCATTTCTTTTACAAAATCTTCAGTTGCTTCTGTATTTAATAATATTTTTACTCCTACTTCATTGCATTTAGCTATAAAGCTGCGAACTAAATTAGTTAAATCACCTTTTCCTGGTGGGTATGCAGCAAGTCTGATTTGTCCACCTAAAGTATTTGATTTTTCTACTAATGTTACTTTGTGACCTCTTAGAGCACTTACCCAAGCAGCTTCCATACCGCCTACTCCACCACCTATAACTAATACGTTTTTAGGTTCTTTGGCCATAGTTAATTCGCCTTCACGTCCTAATAGTGGATTTGCTAAACAAGTTATTGGGTTCCCTTGGAACATGTTTGGAACACAACCTTGTAAACAAGCTATACATGGTGTCATAAGTTCTAATTTACCATCTCTAGCTTTGTTTGGAGTTTCTGGATCTGCTAAGCTTTGACGTCCAAATGCTACTAAGTCAGCTCTTCCTTGTCTTACCATTATTTCAGCGTATTGTGGTTCAGTGAAACGACCAACAGTTATTACTGGTACGTTTACAACTTCTTTTATACTTGCTACTAAATCAGAAGAGAATCCTCCATGTACTGTAGTAGGAGCCCACATGCATTCATCATGTAAGTGAGTAGAACGAGATACATGTAGTGCATCTACTTTACATTCTTCTTCTAAGTAAACTGCTACAGCTGTACTATCTTGTAGAGTAAGTCCACCTAAAATGTCGTCTTGTGCATTTATTCTAGCTAAGATAGCTATTTTTCCTTCTGTTTTCTTTCTTATATTTTCTATTATTAAACGAGGTAATCTCATTCTATTTTCAAAACATCCACCAAATTCATCTACTCTTTTATTAGTTCTTGGTGATATAAATGTACTTACTAAATATCCATGAGCACAGTGAAGTTCAACTGCATCTATTCCAGCTTTCATAGCTCTTAGTGCTGCATCTCCATAAGCTTCTATTATGTCATATATTTCTTCTGTAGTTAATACTGCTGGAGTTGGATGACCATCCTTTGCTGGGATTGGTGAAGCTGCTACTATTGGATATCCAGCGATTTCTTGATTTACATCTGGACCTGCATGTTGAAGTTGTACAGAAACCTTTGCACCTTCAGCATGACAAGCATCTACTACATTTTTGAAGCTATCTATTACACTGTCATCGAATAGACAAGGTTTTCTTGGACCACCTTTTGATTTGTAGTATACAACAGATGATTCTATAGTTATAAGACCGAATCCACCTTTTGCTCTTGCAGCATAGTAGTTTTTAGATCTTTCACTTAAGCTTCCATCTGTATTTGCAAAGTTATTTCCCATTGGTGGAACAACAAATCTGTTAGGTACAGTCATAGGACCTATTTGTATTGGTTTAAACATATTTTCAAAACTCATAATTAATACCTCTTCTCTTTAAGTTAATTTTAATTTGTAAGATTTTTAATTCCTAGTATTTTATATTTTTCTGTTATTCTATCTATTATTTATCTATTTATCATTGTGCATTTTAATCTTTATATTAAGCTAAAACTTCTGGCCAAGCTTCTTTTAATACTTTTACTGCATTATCATATGTGTATTTAGCTGCAAAATCTACACCTTTTTCTACATATTCATCACATATAACTTCTACGCCTACTGCATTTGGTTTTACACCTTTCTTTTGTAACATCTTACAGAATCCTGCTGTATCTCCATATCCACATCCTGGTGCAACACGGTCATGCATTGATTCATCTCTTAATACTTCTTTTGCATAAGGTCTAGCTTGAACGTCGTTTATTTGAACTGATACTATTTTATCTGCTGGTATCATATCTATTACTTTTTCATAAGGTTGATTAGCTCTTACCCAGTGCCAAGTATCTAATATTATTTTAGCGTTATCGCATCCAGATGCTTCTACAACCTTCCATCCTTTTTCTAAGTCAGGTATACCGCTATATGGCATTGGTTCAACACCGATTATTATGTCACCAGCTCTTTGACATAATTCTTTTAATTTTTGAGCTGTATGTTCTATTGAATAATTCTCCATTAAACCACAGTTTATTTGTTTAACACCAAATAATTCACACATTTTGAAGCAGATTTGTTCTTTCATTTGTTGTTCTAAGCTTCTTTCATCATCTGCCCATAAAGTTATATATTCTACTTCTGTTACCTTCATATCGTGTTTTTTTAGGATATTTAAAATATCTTCATCGTGTAATCCTTCTTGTAATGCTGCTATATAGTTTTCTGCTCTTAAACCTATTCCTTCATATCCAGCATTTTTAGCTGCGATTACTCTTTCTTCAAAAGTTACCTTTGTTCCTAATGTATAAGAACTAACTGTCAATGGATATTGTTTTGACATATTCTTAATCCCCCTTGTTTTTATTGTTAATAGTTTATCTTTTTATTTTACTTTTTTCTTTGATTTATCTTATGTCTAAATATTATCATAGTATTTTTGCCGTGACTAATTGATAATAATCTATCAATCCATTGATTTTATATATAATTTCTAGTATATTAGTTTTATAATATCTATACTTCAAATAAATAACTACAATAAATCATTTATTTAAAATTTTAAAGTATAAATTTTATAACTCTCTATGGATTGTATGTACTATTTTTATATATAATGATTTTTCTATATATAAAAGATATAAATTGAAATTACGTACAAAATTTCAATTTAATAAGCGATATTCTATAAAAAGGAGGAATATTTTTGAATTTATATCATTTAAGATATTTTGTTACTTTAGCCAAGCTAGAACACTACACTAAAGCAGCTGAAGAACTTTGTATCACACAACCTAGTCTAAGTCATGCTATTTCTTTACTAGAAAAAGAACTCGGTGTAACATTATTTCAGAAGGAAGGGCGTAATATTGCTTTAACAAAGTGTGGCAAGATATTTTTAGAAAGAGTTCAAGAATCTTTAAAAATATTAGATGACAGCATTCTCGAGCTAAAATCAATAAGTAACGGAGAAGGTTATATAGATTTAGGCTTTTTACGTACTCTAGGTACTAATTTTGTCCCAAAATTAACAAAAAATTACATTGAAAGCAATAAAGATAAAAAAATTAACTTTAATTTTTTTACGGAAACTACTACCTCAGACCTTATAAAATCTTTAAAAGAACAAAAGTACGATATGATATTCTGCTCTAAATGCGAAAAAGAAAAAAATATTGAATTTATACCCGTATCAACCCAAAAGCTTGTTTTGATAGTACCATCTGATCATCCTTTAAGTGAGTATGATTCAGTTACACTTGAACAGACAATTGAATATCCTCAAATTGTATTTAGCCAAAAAAGTGGTTTAAGATCAATTATAGATAATTTATTTGACACTATCGGAAAAAAACCTATAATTGCATATGAAATAGAAGAAGATCAGGTTATTGCTGGATTAGTATCTAATAATTTTGGAATTGCAATAGTTCCTTATATGCCTATACTTAAATTCATGAATGTAAAAACTATTGATATATCATCACCTACTTGGGAAAGAAATTTTTATCTTGCATTATTAAAAGACAAAACTTTGACACCTATTGCGGAGAATTTCAAATCTTTTGTAATTGATAACTATACATTATAATAATTTCTAAAAAGAAAGGATGACTTAAGCTAATTTACAAGTCATCCTTTAATAATCTTAAAAAATATAAAAAATAATAATCAATCCTTTAGAAATTCTAAAGTTAGTACACAAATAAACATACCTATTAATATAGTATAAATAAATTCGCGATATTTATCAATAATAAAATCTTTATTCTAAAAATTCATAATGTAAAATTTTAAGTACTCAGCTCAAACAAGCTACGCAATATTTTTGAAACACTTATAATTAATCTATAAATATATTCTATAGATATAGCTATTATTAATAATTTGTTTTATATATTATATTGGTATAAAATATAATCATAAAATAAATAATAAATATTAGATAAATATAAATCCCATACAAAATGTAAATATTTTTAAATTATTTATATTTAAAAATATTCCCCAATAAGCTTAGTACAAATCTCCCCAAGGTTTGTACTTTTTTTTATTATTTCATATATTATAATCGTATCTTATATACAACTTTATTTCTTTTTCTAAAGCTACATCGTTTTTTTGAAGAGATAATACGATAGATACAAGCTTTGGATTTTCTAATTTGATATATACATGTTTTACATAATCTCCAATTTCATATCCACCAACTTCACTAGAATTATTATCCATAAGTGAATTTACAAATAATTTATTTTTTTGTTCTTTCAAGCTAATTTCTTTATTTTTTAAATTTAAATCATCTTTGTTCTCTTCAGTTTTAAAATTGAGCTTTATAGAAGAAACATCGTATACTTGATTATATTCTAAGTTATTTATTACATTTTTATTTACAGTAGTTATATTTATTATATTTACGCATCCTTCAATTAAATTTTTGATTTGATAATCCATCTCCTCTATTTGTTGACTCAATTCAACCCTATCTTCAATATTATTTTTAGCCTTATGAGCAGTGACAATAACTCCATATAAACACGTAACAATAATCAACATTATAGACAAAGATACCATAGCTTCTAATAATACATATCCTCTTTTCATTTATATATACCTTCTTTAATTAAAACGCGGCCACTTACAGGTACTATTGTTATTTCCGTGTAATTTTTATCATTTCCCACACTTATAGTAGTACCTCCCATATAAAAAGCACCTTGATGATCAAACATTATTTTACTTATAGGGTAGCTTAATTTGATATTTTTAGGTAAAAACACACTTTTTGTATTAGACCCATTTTCTATTAATACATATCCACTACAGTTATTTTGCTTTGTAAAAGCTATGTATACTTTATTATTTCCCAATTTATTTACACTTCTTACATATCTAATATCACTATTGAGTTGTCTTATAAATGAATTTACTTTATAATTATCCAAGTCGAATTTTGAAAATGCTATTGTACATATTAAAGCCAACAGTGTTATTCCAATTAAAACTTCTACTAAAGTCACATTCCTTCTTTTTTCATAGCTTAGACCTCCTCACAATTAAATACCACAACTAAATCACTAGGTTTTATTTGCTTTTTATATTCTTTATTTTTATCTGTAGCTTCGTCTATATTATTTTCCTCTGATTCTGTGATTTCATTTTGATCTGTTTTTTCACTGTCTTTTTCTTTTAAAAATGGATTTTTTATTTTTATATATGCAACAAAAGCTTTGTCAAATTGCTTGTATTCTACTTCACTTACCACTTTATAATAAATACTGTCCTCAACATTATAAGAATCTACCTTATTTATATTACATCTTGTATCCTCTAGTGAAGCATCTGATATATCACTTATCCTATTTATAAAATCACAAGAATTATTTTCTGTAAAATAATTTTCAAAACTGTCATAGCCATCGCTTTTATCTAAGGCTAGCTCCACCTCCTTTAAAATATTTGAATAAATTAATTCTATTTTACTCAGGCATTGCTCCTTAATATATGCCTCTTCGTAATCGTATTTTGCATATTTATTGTTGCTAAGTATTAAAGCTGAACAGCTGATTGCAATTATATTTACCAATAAAAATACAAATACCGTCATAATTAAAATTGATCCATTATTTTTTCGTAACATATGATTGTAATTTTACACTCCTATTTGATGATTTGACCTCTAATACAATTTGATAACAATTATAGTAATTTTCTTCTCTTATAACCTTCTTATTTATTTGAAAATCGTCTACATTAAAAACCTGGTCATCTACATCGTATTTTTGATTGTATTTCACATCGTATTTAGCTTCATTTAAGTAATTTTGAGCTAGATTTAACATATTTAAATACTCTTGATTTTTATCTAGCAAGTTAAAGCTATTGCTTATAGAAAATGTCATCATATAAATTATTATCGATAAAATAGACATACTTATAATACATTCTAATGTTGTAAATCCACTTCTTTTATTCAACACACCCATTCCTTTTTATAGATATTATTTCCATATTTTCTATGTATATACATAATAAATAAATTTTTACAAATAAAAGGGAATTATGCCCATAACACAATTCCCTTTATATAAATTATTTAAAATCCTAATAAATATTGTAAAAATTTTTATCATCATCATAAAAATCCATATCTAATTTTTCCATAGAGATTATACTATCTATCAACTCAATCAATATATTTATATTTTCTAGCTCTCTATTTAAAAAACGAACCGTTTTATATCCTATATCATTATTTTTATCGCAAATACTTCTAGTAAGCTGATTCTTAAGATATATCAAATTAGTAGGTGTTTTAAGCTCATGAGATAAATTTATTAAAAAATCGTTTTTTAATTTTCTAGTATATGCTTCTTCTCTGATTTTTTTGTTTAGTATTTTATTTTTAACCTCCTCAGTAATATCTCTAAAAACTCCTATTACTATATTCTTTTGATTTATATTTAAAATCATATTTGCAAATTCCAAATATACATCCTCGTTTAAAGAATTTTTTATTTTTTTCTTTTCAAATTTCATACTAAACGATAGATCACAGTAATTTAAATCTGAGTTTTTAATTAAATAATATACATCTACTATATCTAATTTATTTTGCTTAAGTATATTATTAAAGCTTTTATTAGTATATTTTATTTTTTTTGTATTATAATCTAACACGAACACAGCCTCTGAAATTATATCTACAAATAACTCGTACTTTTGTTTTGCCAAATTCATTTTATTAATCAAAGCCCTTTGGCTAGTGATATCTTTTAAAATAATCAAATTTTCTTGTTCATCATTCAGTGAAATTTTATTCATATAAAAATACTTTTCTTTGCCATCATCTAAAGTATATGTAATATTACCGTTTATATCGCTATCTAATATATATTGCTTAAGTATATTATTAAAGATTTTATTAGTATATTGTATTTTTTTTGTATTATTATATA
>NZ_JALEXO010000171.1 GCF_022780145.1 Intestinibacter sp. | reverse complement strand
GTTTTTTCATTAATTCTACAAGGCCCCTGTGTGCATAATTGACAGCTTAAGCCTTGAAGACAGAACTTACATCTTATCTTCTCTTGTGGATCCCATCTTGAAAACACACTTGAAAGTCCATCAGTTTTTATTCTCTTTAGCATTTCCTCTACTGAATCGTGATAGCTTACACGTCCTTCCAATTTTTCCCTAATAGTTTCACTCATATATGTAACTTCCTTCCTATATTTCTCATTTGATATCTGCTAATAGTATTTACATATATTTTGAAATTATTCTTATTTTTTCATAAAAAAAGACCGCTACAAAACAACATTTGCAGCAAGCCTCTCCTATTTAAAGCACCAAATCTTGATCTAAATCATTAAAATTCACAAACTCACCAGGCTCCACATCCTGAGCCCCTATACTCTGCTCAAACCAAGTCACATCAATCCATTTACCCATTTTATATCTTTAAAACTTTCCACTTTTTACTCCTAACATGCTAATTTATATAAACAATATTTAAATTATTAATTTTATTTTTTACGATTGCACAAAGCACCATTTGGTTTTCCAATTTTATCAACATTTATATCATGTGTCTTACAATAATAATGGTAAAATTCATTTGCTAAACGTTCTTCATTAGTTCCCTTTTTTATTCTTGCAACATCTCTCAAAATCTGAGCCGCTTGGTAATCCTCAAGATATCTAACCAATCCACTACCCCAAAACATTCTATCAGAACTATTTTTATTGCAATGATATTTCCAAAACAACATTTTTTTAGCCTGTTTTGGTGAAAGCTCTATTCTATACTTTGGATGTGCAGAAACATACCCTTCTGCATAATCAGTTCCTCTAAAATACTCCTCTACCAAAAATACCGCAAAAATAAATCTATCTTTTTCATGCACTCCAGGCTCTCTTGTCGTTAAAACACATAAATTATCGCTAACATCAGTCTTTATCGGTTGAGGTTCTCCTCCATGATATCCAGCATAAGCTGTCCATTCTCTAAGCAACTGGCTTTCATAACAAACATAACCGCCATCTTCACAAGCTTCATCTAATTCTTTACGGGTCATTTCCCCTTTGTAGAATAAAAAGCAAGGGCATTCCTTTTGACGACACCACTTTCTATGTTCTTTAAATATATTATTGCGAATCAATTTCAAACTACATGCCCCTCTAAATCCTATTCTATCTTTATTTCTTCCCCCATCGCAGTAATTACATTTAAATGCAATATTTGAAGGTTTCACATTGTTACTTTTTCTAGTTATTTTTCTAGTTGCTTTTTTCTCTTTGGGAAGTACAGAATTTTCAAATGAATTTTTTGCTTGTTCCTCTTTAATTTTCTTTTCCTTATTTTTCTTATCTGTAATTACTATTAATTCATCTATATATTCCTTAAATTTATCGTCCTTTGCTTTCAAAAAATCTTTAAACGCATTTGGAAATGCAAACTTTTTTTCTCCTGCAGAAAAAGAAACCATTATATAACTTTGCTCTCCATTATCTTTTTTACTACATATTGTCCCCTCACCGAACGAATTATGTATAACTACTTGACCTATTTCATCCACTTTAATACCCCCTCTAGATCATAATTAAATACAGTATAACATATTTTCTAACTTAAATATTTAGTTATGGCAATTAAACTTATTTTATTTCTATATTTTATATATCTTCTACAGTTCTTCATATTACTATTATACACATCGATGAAGTATTATAATTCACTGTTATAGTATTTCAGTTACATTCCCATAATAAGTTAATGTTAGTTTATGCATAGCTCTTGTACAAGCAATATATAATAAATTTTTATCATATTCTGTTTTATATAAATTAGAATCTACAGTAGGTATTATTACTTCATCAAACTCCAGTCCTTTTGACATATGAATTGTAGAAATCGTAATTCCATCCTTAAATTCTAAACTATCGCTACACAATAAATTAACATCATATTTTTGACTTAATTTATTATATATTTCATTGGCATGCGTTGGTGTTTTACACATAATTCCTAAAGTAGAATAACTGCTTTTATTAAATTCGATTATTATATTTTCTATTTCTTTTAATTCATCTTGTAAGCTTTCACATTTAATAATATTAGGTTTTTCTCCATGCCTTTGTATTGGCTCTATATTCTGTTTCAATATATTTTGAGCAAATCTTATGATTTCATATGTTGATCTATAGCTTTTATTTAGTACAACAGCTTCACTATCTTCAAACATATCTAATAATAGTTTTATTGAATTGGAATTATAGGGATTAACACATTGTCCAAAATCACCTAATAATGTTTTTTTACATTTATACATATTTTTTAATACCATATACTGAATCGGAGTATAATCTTGCATTTCATCAACTACTAAATGTTTAATACTATTCCTCTTATTTATACCTTCAATGAATATCTTTAAATATATATATGGAAATACATCATTATATTCTAGTGTATTTTTAGACTTAAATTTAAATAGTTCTTCTTTATTTATATATCTAAAGAAATTCCTATATAAATCTAATGTATTTTTATATTTGCACATTCCTAAAAGCTTCTTTCTTATTTCGCCTTTGCTAGGTATTTTTTCACTTATTTTTTCAAGTTTTACCTTTTCTATAATATCTTCAGCTATTTTATTAAATCTTTCCATGATAGGTTTTTTATTATAAGCATTATATCTACTTCTTATAAACTCTTTTTCAATGCATATATCATCAAGTACAAGATTATCCTCATTAAAATTGTCGACATTTATATAATGAATATAATCATCTAATAGTGAAATAAATTCTAAAGATGATTTAAAATTTATTCTTTGGATTTTATCCTTATCATCTATTTCTAATAATTCATTAACCTGTTCTATAAATTTTTCAAAACCTAATTTATTGTCTAATTCCTCAGTTGCTATATCTTCAAGATCTAATTGTATAATAGGCTCTTCACCAAGCTCTGGTAAAACATTTGAAATATAATCAGCAAATACCTTATTCGGAGATATTATAGCTATATTTTCAGCAGACAAATTTTCTCTATATTTATATAAAAAATACGCTACTCGATGTAGTGCTATTGATGTTTTCCCTGAGCCTGCCACACCTTGAATTATCAAAGTATTATTTTTCTCATTTCTAATTATTCTATTCTGCTCTTTTTGTATAGTAGATACTATATTTTTCATTTTTTGATCTGATGTTTTAGAGAGTTCTCTTTGAAGTATTTCATCTCCTATACTAATATTGCTTTCAAGTACATATTCTATATTGCTTTTTGATATCTTAAATTGTCTTTTTAAAGTGATATCACCTTCTATCTTACCCATAGGAGCATCATAGCTTGCATTTCCTAGCTCAAAATCATAATACATACTTGATATTGGCGCTCTCCAGTCATAGATTATCATATCTCCCAATTTATCCATAAATGTACTTCTACCAATATATATTTTTTCAATGTCATCTTCTCCACGATACATAAAATCTATTCTCGCAAAATATGGATTATCTATTAACTTTTCAATTTTTGCCTTTCGTTCAGAAATGAAATCTCCTGAATTCACAATTTGATTTATAGACTTCTCATTTGAAAATATTTCCATCGAATCCATATCACTTCTATTTGATGATAGATATTTTTTAGATTCTTTAAACTCTTTTTCATAAAACTTAACTTTTTCATCTAATTCTTGTAAATGTTCATTTAATTTATCTATTGTTGCATCTAAATGTATCTTCTCTTCTGGAAATTTACTTAGCATTATAGTACCTCCTCTTAATTCTTAGATAGATTATTATTTTTATAATTCAATTTATCTATTTAATCTAGAAGTACATTTTACATCTATTGCTAGTAGTTTTCTCGACTTTCTTTGCTATGATTTTTATTCCTTTTAAATACTCTTATATTATATATAGTATAGACATATTCTTGATAATTAAAAAACTACTAAGTCATAAACTTAGTAGTTCCTTCTCCTATTTTTCAAAAACTGGTTGAGATGAGAGTAGTCAAACTTTATAAATATCTATATTTCCTGAAAATACATATTATTATAATTTTAAAAAAACTTCACTTATGAGTATTAAATACAAATTTTACGCATGTTTTCGCATGATTTCGCATGAATACGCATGGTTTACGCATGAATACGCATGTTTTCGCATAATTTTCTCTATTACACTTTTAATTTATAAGTTGTACCTTTACCAATTCCACAGGATATAATTAGACCTTTTGATAATAAAGATTTAAATAACTCTGTACTTTTTCCCTTAGTAAATCCTAATTTCTCTCTTGACAATTTGTTTGATATAAAACCATTTTCTTTTATAAACTCAATAATTTTTTCTTCATTTTGATTTATATCAATATTAATACTATTTTCAGCTAAAAAATCATGATTTATATAATAAACTTTCCCTTTACCATAACCTTCTGCTATTAAAAACTTATTTTCTTCTAAATCATGTAACATTTTCGTTATATCATATGGATGACTATTAGATATTGTTTGTAATCTAGAATTTGTAACTTTACCTTCTAAATGAGCTGTAACTAAAGCTAAAACCTTCTCTCTGTCATTTAATAAACTAAAATTCTTCCCATAAATATCTTTTAATTCTTCAAGACAA
>NZ_JALEXO010000043.1 GCF_022780145.1 Intestinibacter sp. | reverse complement strand
GAGTATTATTCGGTGCTACAGATGCAGTAGCGGAAGCTGCTATGGAAGGTGCAGCTGCACTTGACGGACTTGCAGCAGTATTTACTAAGGCATCAGCATTTGCTTATATGACATTTAATTTACTTTGTATGCCTTGTTTCGCAGCAGTAGGTGCTATAAAAAGGGAAATGGGCTCTTGGAAATGGACTGGAATAACTGTAGCATTCCAAATGGTAACAGCTTATATAGTTGCATTTGTAGTATATCTAATATGTGGAGTGATATTTTAGATAAAATGGAGATGTCGATATGATTAATTATATAATTGCAATAGTTGCTATTTTGATAGTAGTAGCGACAATTGGTGGTTTTATTAAAAAAACAAAATCTGGAAAAGGCGGTTGTGGATGTGGTTGTAGTAGTTGCTCTTCAGCAGGTAACTGCCATTCTATGGATAATATAGTAGAAGATTTAAAGAAAATAAAGTAACCTAATAAATAAAAGGCTCTAGCGTTTGGTTCCCCAATTTAGCTAGAGTTTTTTATATAAGTAAGCAGTACTTTTATCTTGTTCGCAATAAAAATATACATCTCGGTTTTTTAAAAAGTAATTAGTTATAGCTATATCCCCATTTGAAAAAGTCACGTTTAATATATTGAAAATAGCTGTAGCCCCTATATATTCAGGAAAATTTATTGCTAAGAATACACTACATATAGTTACTATTATAAATGGAAATATGGATAAAAATATATATTCGCTAGAGGTAAATACCCTTCTATCACAGTAACAAAATACGTTAGCTTTTGGTATTACTAATTTTACATTTTTACATCCTATAATATAAGCTGCAATTAAATGTAAAAATTGGTGAACTCCTATAAATACTAAAAAAAACAATACTGCAAATCCTAAGTTTAAAATAACCAGTTCAATAGACGGTCTAAAAAATATGCTTATTACAAAAATAATAAACATAACGTGAAAAAATTTTTTGTATATCTTTGAGATTATAGAGGGAATATCAAGCCATTCGTGTATAAGGTCAAAGCAATTTGTGTAGTCAAATTTTAATATTAGTTTAGAGTTGTCTTCTAGAAATTGATTATTTTGTATTTTCATATTATATCCCTCCTCTAAAAACTGCATAAAAGAGTGCATATTTTAAAATAAAAATTTTCATATATAGATTATATTCCATAAAAAAATGATGTTCAAGTCAACTAATGTTAATTTTAGTATATTTTTTACCTTTTAATAATATTTCTTATATATTAAAATATCAATATAAATACAAAAATTGTAAGGAAGTTGTAAAGTTTAGTAAGGAGTATTAAGATAAAAGAGTGACAAAGTAGATTAAACAAGAAAAGAGGTATGACAATGGTAGTAGATAGATTAGAAAAACTAAGAAAATCTATGAAGGACAAGGGGATTTTCGCTTATATAATACCTTCAGCTGATTTTCACCAAAGTGAATATGTAGGGGATTATTTTAAATGTAGAAAATTTATATCAGGATTTACAGGTTCAGCAGGAACTGTAGTTGTAACTTTAGATGATGCTGGACTTTGGACAGATGGAAGATATTTTATACAGGCAGAAAACCAATTAAAGGATTCTACAATAAAGCTATTTAAGATGGGTGAAGAAGGTGTCTTAACTGTTGAAGAGTATTTAGATGAAGTGTTGAAAAAAGGAGATACCCTTGCATTTGACGGAAGAGTTATAAGTGCTAAGGAGGGAAATAATTACGAAAAGAAATACGGCGAAAAAGGTATAAAAATAGTCTACGAATACGATTTAGTAGATGAGCTTTGGGAGGATAGACCAGCTATGCCTAGTGAAAAGGCATTTTTACTAGATATAAAATACGCTGGGGAAAGTGCAGAGGACAAATTATCTAGAGTTAGAGAAGAAATGAAAAAGAAAAATGCAACTGTGCATATATTAAATTCTCTAGACGATATAGCATGGCTGTTAAATATAAGAGGTAATGATATAGCGTATAATCCTGTAGTTATATCTAGTGTAGTTATGACTTTAGATAAAGTTTACTATTTTGTAGATGAAAATAAATTAAATCAAGATATAAAAGAAAGCTTTGATAAAATAGGTGTAGAAATCAGAGATTATTTTGAAATATACGATTTTGTCAAAGAAATAAAAGAAAATGAAACAGTTTTATTAGACGAAGCTAAAGTGAACTACAACATATATAAAAATATACCTTCTGATGTAAAAATAATAAATGAACAAAACCCTACATTTATTTTCAAATCAGTAAAAAATGAGGTTGAATTAGAAAACTTGAGAAAATGTCATATAAAAGATGGTGTTGCGATGACTAAATTTATGTACTGGTTAAAGACTAATGTAGGAAAGATGAAAATAACAGAGATAAGCGCTTCTGATAAATTAGAGGAGCTTAGAAGAGAAGAAGAATCTTGCTTTGATTTGAGCTTTGATACTATATCAGCATATAAAGATCACGCTGCTATGATGCACTACAGCGCAACAGAAGAAAGCGACTGCGAATTAAAGCCAGAGGGAATGCTTCTTGTAGATTCTGGAGGTCAGTATTTTACAGGGACTACAGATATAACTAGAACATATATATTAGGAGATATAACTGAGGAGGAAAAACTACATTATACTTCTACCTTAAGAGGTATGATACGTTTATCTAAGGCTAAATTTTTATATGGATGCAGAGGTATAAATTTGGATATATTGGCTAGAGGTCCACTATGGGATATAGGTATAGACTACAAATGCGGTACAGGTCACGGTGTAGGATTTGTGTTAAATGTGCACGAGGGTCCAAATGGATTTAGATGGAAGGTAGTACCTGAGAGAAATGATTCATGCGTTTTAGAAGAAGGCATGATCACGACTAACGAGCCAGGAGTATATATAGAAGGAAAACACGGTATAAGAATTGAAAACGAATTATTGTGCAAAAAGGCTCAAAAAATCGGATCAGACCAATTTATGGAATTTGAAACTATAACTTTTTCACCTATAGATTTAGATGGTGTAGATCCAGATTATATGGATAAATCAGAAAAAGAATTTTTAAACAATTACCATAGAGAGGTTTTCGAAAAAATATCACCTTACTTAGATGAAGAAGAAGTAAAATGGTTAAAAGAATATACTAGAGCTATATAATTAAATACAGCAAAATAGCCATAAGAATATTAGAAGGGGATCTATAATAACTTATGGCTATTTTGCATGCACAATGTTAATTACAATGTTTAATTATATATTTAAAATTATAGGGAATGCTACTTAAAATTATCTAAAAATTTACAATATTTTTATAATTTTTATAAATATATTGTATATTAAATTCATTCATAATGCAAGAAAAAGTATTTTTTTTATAAGAAAATTAATTAAAATTAAAAGTATTTATTATAGTATGAAAAATGACTAAAAAGTCTATAAAAAGATAAATAATAGGACATAAATAATTAAAAAATATACATTATTAAGCCGAAAAAACATAAAGAGTATGCTATAATTTATATAAGGATTTAGACCAATAAAATTAAATCGTGAAAAATATATTAGGAGGAATATTAATATGAAAAATATATCTGATGAATATTTAGAAAGCCAACTTAAGTATTTAAAATTACTATCTAAACAGTATCCAAGTATTTCTAGTGCCAGTGCAGAAATAATAAATTTAGAAGCAATACTTAGCCTTCCAAAGGGGACAGAACATTTCCTATCAGATTTACACGGCGAATACGAACCATTTGTACATGTACTTAGAAATGGGTCTGGTGTTATAAAGAGAAAGATAGAAGAGCTATTTGGAAATATAGTCTCTGAAGCTGAAAGAAAAAAATTAGCTACAATAGTTTATTATCCAGAACAAAAGTTAGATTTGCTTGTCAAAGAAGAGGAAGATTTAGAAGATTTTTATAGAATAACTATTCACAGACTTATAGAGCTTTGTAGATATGCGTCTAGTAAATATACAAGATCTAAAGTTAGAAAATTTCTTCCTGATGATTTCAAATATATAATTGAAGAATTATTACATCCAGATCAAAACAGCCCACATAAAGAGGGGTATTATAAGAGCATAATAGAAACTATAATTGAAATAGATAGATCTAGGGAATTTATAATAGCTTTATCAAAGGTTATCCAAAAGCTAGTTGTAGATAGATTACATATAGTAGGAGACGTCTACGATAGAGGCCCAAGACCTGATATTATAATGGACACATTGATGAATCACTACAATGTAGATATACAATGGGGAAACCACGATATCTTATGGATGGGTGCAGCAGCAGGTCAAAAGGTATGTATAGCAAATGCAGTCAGAATATCTTCAAGATATGCAAATCTAGATATAGTTGAAGATATCTACGGAATAAACCTACTTCCTCTAGCTACATTTGCATTAGAAGCTTATAAAGACGATCCATGTACTGAATTTATGCCTAAGGTAGGAGAAGGAGAGGTCTCAACAAAGGAAAAATCATTAATCGCAAAAATGCACAAGGCTATTAGTATTATACAATTTAAGTTAGAAGCAGAGGTAATAAACAACAACCCTGAATTCGATATGAAGCATAGACTTCTTTTAGACAAAGTAAACTATGAAACAGGAACTATAACATTAAAAGGAAAAGAATATAAATTAAGAGATACAAACTTCCCAACTATAGATCCTAAATCTCCATATAAACTGACTAAAGAAGAACAAGCTCTTATGGACAAGCTAGTAGCTTCATTTAAAGGCAGTGAAAAATTACAAAAACACGTTTCTTTCTTATTCTCTAAAGGAAGTATATATTTAATTGCAAATAAAAATCTACTAGTTCATGGATGTATTCCACTTGATGAAAAAGGCGATTTTATGTCTATGAAGATAAAGGGTAAAGAATATAAAGGTCGAGAATTGATGGATCAAATGGATTCTTACGCTAGAAAAGGATATTTCTATAAAGATGGTCCTGAAAAACAATTCGGTATGGATATGATGTGGTATCTATGGACAGGGAAATGTTCTTCTCTATTTGGAAAAGACGATATGACTACATATGAGAGATATTTTATTGCAGATAAGAAGACACATGTTGAAAATAAAAATCCATACTACACATTGAGAGAAAATGAAGAGATATGCAACAAGATTTTCGACGAGTTTGGACTTGACTACGAGCAATCACATATTATAACAGGTCACGTTCCAGTTGAAAGCAAAAAGGGAGAAAGTCCAATAAAAGCAGGTGGAAAAATCCTAGTTATAGATGGAGGATTTTCTAGAGCATACCAAGGAAAAACTGGTATAGCTGGATATACTTTAATTTACAACTCATATACTCTTCAACTAGTTGCGCATGAACCATTCTCTTCAGCAGAGGATGCTATTAAAAAGGAAAGCGACATACTGTCAACTTCAGTAGTAGTAGAGGATATAGCGCGTAGAATGTATGTGAGAGATACACTTGATGGAGAAAAAATGCAGGAAGAAATAAACGACCTGAAGATGCTGGTTATGGCGTATAAGAAAGGTTTAATCAAGGAAAAATAATAATAGAATAATTTAGAAAAAATATGTTAAGAATAAAGGTATATAGATTGATAAATTTTACAAAAAATTATCATTTTATATACCTTTTTTATGTGAATTTAATTCGGTGTTAATATGAACTTAATATTTAACGTAATCTTAAGATTGAATTAACATTTATTTAGCCATTAAAATCGCATTTTAATGTATTATTTAATAGAATTAATTTATAAGTCTTAAGGAGGAGCAAACGTGGGAATTGCAATTAGTCTATTAGGCGGCCTAGGATTATTCTTATACGGTATGAATATGATGGGTGACGGCCTTCAAAAATGTGCAGGAGATCAATTAAAGAAAATAATAGGATTTTTAACAAGCAATGTAGTCATGGGAGTTTTAGTAGGTACTGTAGTAACAGGTATAATACAGAGCTCAAGTGCCACAACCGTAATGGTTGTAGGTTTCGTAAATGCCGGGATAATGACATTATCTCAAGCAATAGGTGTAATAATGGGTGCTAATATAGGTACAACTGTTACAGCACAGCTAGTATCATTTAGCTTAGAGGACATAGCGCCTATAGCATTGGGTATAGGTATAATCATATATTTAGCAGCTAAAAATCAAAAGCAAAAGCAATATGCAGAGATATTATTGGGATTTGGTATGTTGTTTACAGGTATGGAATTTATGAAGGAGGCTGTAAGTCCATTAGCTGATTTACCACAGTTCAGAGACGCGCTTATATATGTAGGTTCTCATCCTTTATTAGGAATACTTGCTGGATTTTTAATTACAGGTATAGTTCAATCATCTAGTGCATCTATGGGTATGCTAATAGCATTGGCTTCACAAGGGATACTTCCATTGAGTGCAGCTTTACCTATATTATATGGAGATAATATCGGTACTTGTGTTACTTCACTTTTATCTAGTTTAGGTGCATCTAAGAATGCAAAGAGGGCTGCGTTTATGCATTTAACTTTCAATGTAATAGGAACTATATTATTTATAGTAGTATTTACTAAACCGATAAGTATGGTAGTATCTTATTTAGATCCAAATAATATAGCTAGACAAATAGCTAATGCCCATACTTTATTCAATATTGTAAATGTTATAATACTTTTACCATTCTCAAAATATATAGTAAAATTTGTTTTAAGATTAATACCAGTTACTGAAGAGGAAGAAGAAGCTTCTGAAGTTAAGTACATAGATGAAAGAATGATAGAAACACCAAGTATAGCTGTAGGTAATGCAGTTTTAGAAGTTAAAGAAATGGCTGAGTATGCATCAAAATCTCTAGAATACGCAGTAAATGGAGTACTTAATTATTCAGAAGATGAATTAAATAAGACTTTTGAGATGGAAGCAAAAGTAAATGAAATTCAAAAGCAAGTGCTAAGTTTCTTGGTGAAATTATCTAAAGTGCCTTTAAATGAAGATGAGCGTAATAAAGTCACAAATTTAATATACGCAGTTACTGATATCGAGAGAATATCAGACCATGGAGAAAATATAGCTGAATTAGGAAAGAACTTAGTTAGCGATAAGTTGAGTTTCTCAGAACACGCACAAAATGAAATAAGAGAAATATATACTTTAGCAGCGGGCAATTTTAAAGATTCTATGGAGTGCTTAGATGAAGTAAATCTAGAGCTTAGAAAAAGAGTTCACGAAAATGAAAAACAAGTCGATTTACTAGAGCTTGGATATAGAAATCACCATCTACAAAGATTAAATGAAGGCAGATGTACAGTAGATGCCGGTGTAATTTATTTCGATATATTGACTAATCTAGAGAGGGTATCTGACCACTGTAAAAATATAGCAGACTATTCTTACGATGTGTAAAAATATCAAATTATAGAAATTTATATTAAGGGTCTAATCTTATATAATATGAGGTTAGACTTTTTTTAAATTAAAATTGACAAAATTGTTTCTATGGAGAAGATATATTTTTATGTATAATATAAATATAGCGGTATTGAAAATTATGCTAATTTAGAATAAGGGGAATTTTTATATGAAAAAAGAAAAATTTTGTAGGCATTGCGGTGAGAAAATAGAAAAAAATGCTAAAACATGTTCGAAGTGTGGGGCAAATCAGAGGAATTTTTTTAGAATGCATCAGGGATTTACAATATTTATGGTGTTTTTTATATTAATATGTGTTGCTATAGGTTTAATTTTTAATAAATTAAACTATATAAATAATAGCAAGTCTGCTACGTATACTCAGAGTGAATTTGAGAGCATATGGGGCGATTTTTTTGAGGGATTTGGTGAGGATGTTTGTGTTACAGTAGACGAATTAATAGAAGAATATGAGGACGATTTAGAAGATGCTGATAGCGAGTATATAGATGAATATATAGAGTTAACTGGAAAAATCGAAAACATAGATAAAGTAGATTATAGAACTTTAAAAATAAATTTGAAGACAGATAGCGATTACAAATTAGAGTGTTATTTCGATAGAGATTATAATGAAGAATTTGAAGAATTAGAAAAATACAGCTTAGGTAGAGAGATAACTACGGTAGGCTGCTTAGAGAGAAAAGGTAAAAAATTAAAATTAGAGGATTGTATTTTAGGCAATTGGGAGGTTTACTATTCATTTAATAATACCTTTAATATAGATATAGATTTAGAAGACTTATTAAATGATACGAAGGATAAGGATAAAAGTATCGAGCTCGATGCGAAAAATATAATGTCTTTTGACAGCGATATATTGGATTATGGATATAGCTATGAAGATATCACAAATAATATGTCTGATATATCAAAAGGTGAGGTCGAGATTGCATATATAAGTGAAAAGGATAGCCTCAAAGAAAAAGTAGTTGAGCTAGAGATAAACGGCAAAAAAGTAACTGTTAAATTGAACAAGGATACTTCTTCGTTTGATGAAAATATAGTCTATCTAATAAATCAAGAGTTGAAAAAAGATAATTGCGATAAAATATTCTATTATTCATATATGGATTATGAGGAGGATTTTGGAATAGTAAATATTGCATATTCAACTGAAGATGATATCGATAAGTTAAATAAAGTACTAAAAAGTTCAGATTTAGATATGGAACAGTTTAAAAATGAAGTTAGTACAAAATCAATGTAGATAAATGTAAATAATAAGTGTAATTTAGACAAAAAACATGATGAAATATGGAATAAAAGTTGAAATTTCAATAGTTTATCATGTTTTTTGTCGTCTGTTCTTTGACATATGCTATAAAATAAAGTATAATACCATTGTATTAAAATGAACTAAAGTAAAAATAAGAGGTGGATCAAGTGAATAATGTTAAAATTCAACCAGTATTGGTTGGTGGAGATATAAATTGTTACTCTGTTGCAAGAGCTTATCATGAAGCATACGGAGTAAAATCAATAGCATTTGGAAAAATACGCATAGGTGCGACTAACCATAGTAAAATAATCGATTATAGAGAAGGTACAACTATAGAAGATGAAGAAGGATTTTTAAAGAAATTACTAGCTTTACCAGATGAATTAGCAGAGCCTAATAAGGTATTTATAATACACGGATGTAAAGATGAATATGCCGAGTTTATAATAGACCATAGAGATATTCTTTCAACAAAATACATAGTTCCTTATATAGGAAAGGAATTAAAGGATAAATTAATAGAAAAGGAATCTTTCTATCAAATATGTGAAGAATACGGGCTTGACTATCCAAAGACTCATGTATTCAACAAAGGCGATAAGGTAATGGACTTTGGATTTAAATATCCTATAATAGTAAAGGCATCAGATAGTGTAACTTATTTCCAACATGAATTTGAAGGTATGAAAAAAGCATATATTGTCAAAGATGAAGAAGAGTTTACAAAGGTTACTGATGAAATATATTCTCACGGATATGAAAAATCTCTAATTATACAAGATTTTATACCAGGAGATGACTCCCACATGAGAGTTTTAACTTGCTACTCAGACCAAAATGGCAAGGTTAAAATGATGTGTTTAGGACATGTTCTACTTGAAGAACATACTCCAAAGGGAATAGGAAACCACGCTGCTATAATTACAGAATACGATGAAAAAGTAATGACAAAATTTAAAAATTTCCTAGAAAGTATAAACTATACAGGATTTTCTAACTTCGATATAAAATACGATACAAGAGATAACACTTATAAAGTATTTGAAATAAATTTAAGACAAGGTAGAAGTAACTACTATGTAACAGGTTCTGGAAACAATATAGCTAAATACGTAGTTGAAGATAGAGTAGAAAACAAAGAACTAGAATTAAAAATACAAAAAGAACCTTTCTTCTGGAGAGTAATACCAAGAAGTGTCGTATATAAATTTGTTAAAAACAAAGATTTAGTAAATAAATGCAAACAATTAGTTTCAGAAGGAAAAGAAGCTACATCATTTGGATATAAATACGATTTAAGTGGAAACATAAAGAGAAGCTGGTATATATTCCTATACAGTGTAAATCAAATTAGAAAATTCAATAAATATTGTAAATAGAATGGTGATAATATGAAAAATATAACTGTAGGAGTAATGGGTGGCTTAGGTCCGATGGCGTCTGTTTATTTCTATAAAATGGTAGTAGATATGACAGATGCTAAAACAGACCAAGAGCATGTAGACATGGTGATTACAAATAGAGCGACTACACCAGATAGAAGTGCGTATATTTTAGGGCAAAGCGACGACAATCCTGTATATACGCTAGTAGATGATGCCCAAAAACTAGAAAGATTTGGAGTGGACTTTATTGTGATAACATGTAATACAGCTCACTATTTTTATGATAAAATAAATAAAAACGTAAATATACCTGTACTTAGTATTATCGAGGAAACTGTGAAGTACGCCAAGGAAAATGGTCACAAAAAATTAGGAATTTTAGCTACTACAGGAAACATAAAGACAGAGCTATACCAAAATATGTGCAAAAGATTCGATATGGAGTACTTTGTTTTAGACGAAAAAAGACAAGAAAAGGTCATGGAAATAATTTACGACGATATAAAAAGTGGAAAACCAGCTGACATGAATAAATTTAATAAATTAGTCGATCATTTAAAAGAAAATGGATGTGATGGCATAGTTCTTGGATGCACAGAATTATCTATTCTAAAAAATGACAACAATTTAGACAATGATCTATATATAGATTCATTAGAAGTATTGGCAAGACAAACAATTATAAAATCAAATAGAAAAGTGAAAAATTAAAATTATAGGAGGATATATGGTAAAATTAACAAAAGTGTTAGAGGATGTTCCCTTTACCTCCAATACTAATTTAAATGAACTTGACAAAATAGAAATAGTAGATATAGCTTATAGCTCTTTAAGATGCAAAGCAGATTATATGTTTGTTGCACTTAAGGGTGAAACTGTAGATGGTCATAAATATGTATTCGATGCTTATTCAAGAGGAGCTAGAGTTTTTGTACTACAAGATGATATAGAGATGGCAGAGGATGCTGTTAAAATAATAGTTAAAGACACTAGAGTAGCTTTATCTAAAATGTCTGCAAATTTCTTTGGCAATCCATCTAAGTATCTAAAGGTAATTGGGGTTACCGGAACAAAAGGAAAGACTACAATTACAAATTATATAAGTGAGGTTTTAAATAAATCAGGTATAAATACTGGTGTAATAGGTACTAACGGTACTTTTTTCAATAATATTACAGAGAGCACTGTTAACACAACACCTGAAAGTTATGAGCTTCATAGAATTTTTAGAAAAATGTTAGACAGTGGAGTTAAATGTGTTTCTATGGAGGTATCTTCAGGAGGACTTCAAAAAAGCAGAGTCGATCATGTAGATTTCGATGTAGCTATATTCACGAATTTATCTCCTGATCATATAGGACCTAAAGAACACCCTACATTCCAAGATTATTTAGAATGTAAGGCTAAATTATTTACACTTGCTAAGCATGGAATAATAAATATAGATGATGAGCATGCAAAGGACATAATCAAGATAGCTACTTGTGATATAGAAACTTTTGGTATAGAAAAACAAGCAGATATAATGGCGACAGATATAAAATACTCAAAGAGTATAGATTCTCTAGGAGTTAATTTTGTATGCAAAACAAAAGAAACTAAATCTGATTATTATATATGTTCACCAGGTATATTTAGTATTTACAATGCTTTAGCCGTAATATCAGTTTGTAAATACTTAGGTGTAGATAGAAAAATAACAAATCAGGCTTTAAGAGAAGCTAAGGTTTGTGGTAGAGTAGAGGTTTTATCTGTACTACCTTACGCTACTATTATCATAGATTATGCTCATAATGGTGTTAGCTTAGAAAATGTATTAAAAACACTAGAGCATTACGATCATAAGAGATTAATATGTGTATTTGGTTCAGTCGGCGGAAGAACGAAGCTTCGTAGAAAGGAATTAGGAGATGTAGCTTCAAGAGAATGCGATTTAAGTATACTTACATCTGATAATCCAGACTTTGAAGACCCTATCGAAATAATAAACGATATAGCCAAATCATTTGATAAAAACAAGAGCAAATATCTAGTTGAACCTGACAGAAAAAAAGCAGTTCAGCTTGCTGTCAGAATGGCTAAAGAAGGCGATATGATAGTACTTGCAGGAAAAGGACATGAAACTTATCAATTGATAAAGGGTGTAAAGGTTCCATTTAGTGAAAAAGAAATTGTAAGAGAAGAGGCTAAGAAAATTCTTGCAGCTCATGCTAAAATGATGATGGCGAATTAATCAAATTAAAATCAAATAAAAATAAGAAATATCTCTAATCATAAAAATATGGTTGGAGATATTTTTTTGATTAAATAGATTAAATATTTGAAATTAGTATTTATAAATACTATAATAGTATGTATACATACTAATTAAAGGGGGAATTAAATATGGATGATTTAAGAAAAATAAAAGATTTTTATTGTTCATGGGCACAAGGAACAGCTTTATATGCTAGATGGGCAAATAATCAAGGAATAGGATATCCTGAATTTATGGTTCTTTATGCATTAAATATAAGTGATAAATTAACTCAAAAGGCAATTAGTGAAGGATATGGATTGCCAAAACAAACTGTTAATACAGTTATCAGAAATTTGAAAAAAAATGATTATATTACTCTTGAGTTGAGTCAGAAGGATAAAAGAGAAAAAACAGTTACCTTAACAGATAAAGGGAAGGAGTATTCTTCAAAAATTATAACTCCAGTTTTTGATATTGAGAAACGTATATATGAAAATATAGGTTATGAACGTATAACTCAAATGAAAGAAACAGTTGATCTTTTTAATATTTTATTTGAAAAAGAATTAGAAAGGAATGAAAAAAATAAATGAATGTAAATAAACAATTTTTATCATATGTTATTCCTTCTATATTAGCATTTGCATTGTCTGGTGTTTATGCTATTGTAGATGGGTATTTTATTGGAAATAGTATAGGTGATATTGGACTCTCGACAATTAATATAGCTTATCCAATTACTGCGTCGATACAGGCGATAGGTACAGGTATTGGCATGGGCGGAGGTGTTTATTTCTCTATCAATAAAGCGAAGAAAAAAGAAGAAGAGGCTAAAGAATTTGTTGCTGGAACTTTATGGATGTTGATATTATCGAGTTTTATAGTTACAATTTTTCTTTGTCTTTTAAAAACTCCTATTTTGAAATTATTAGGGGCTGAAGGAGAATTACTTTCTTTAGGAGAGGATTATGTATTTATTATTGCTTTGGGAACTTGTTTACAAATTTTTAGTACAGGATTAGTGCCTCTCATTAGAAATAATGGAGGTTCAACTTTTTCTATGATTACGATGGTTATAGGATTTATTACAAATATTATTTTAGATTATTTATTTGTATGGGTATATGAATGGAGTACAGTAGGAGCAGCACTAGCAACTATTGTAGGTCAAGGTGTAGCGATGATTATTGGATTAATTTATTTATTTTACAAGGGACAAATTAATTTTAAAATTCCTGTTTCAAAAATTAGTAAAGTATCAAAATCCATTATTAAAGTTGGGATTGCTCCTTTTGGTCTAGCTGTAACACCTAATTTTTCACTAATATTGATTAATCGTTTTTCTGTTTTTTATGGTGGTGAAAAGGCGATTGCTGTTTATGCTTGTATATCATATGTTATTTGTATAGTATATTTGATTTTACAAGGTATTGGTGATGGTAGTCAGCCATTGATGAGTAAGTACTATGGAGAAAAAGACATAGAAAAAATACAGTATATTAGAAGATTAGCTTACGGATTTGCGATTTTAATATCCGCAGTGAGTATAGTTATTTTATTTGTATTAAGAGGAAAAGTCGGAGTATTGTTTGGAGCTTCAAATGAAGTTATTCAAGGAGTAGCAGATGTATTTCCTATTTTCTTGATTGGAATACCATTTATTGCAATTACTCGTATTACAACAGCTGGCTTTTATGCAACAGAAAAAAATATATTCTCTTATATTTTAACTTATATAGAACCAGTCGCTATGTTGGCTTTTATGTTAATACTACCTCCTTTATTTGGTGGACAGAAAATGATTTGGTGGAGTACTACGTTGTCAAGAGTATTTTCTGCTGTCTTGGCAGTTATTTTTAAAATTCGCGTTGAAAAATCTGAAAAAATACTTCAATATAATTGTTCGTAGATAAAATTAAGTATATAGAAATATTAAAATAAAACCGTAGCTTGTAAATCTGATTTATAAGCTACGGTTTATTTATTCGATAATATTAAATTTATATAGATTCTATACGTTAAATCTGAAGTTTACAACATCTCCGTCTTGCATTACGTAGTCTTTTCCTTCAAGTCTAACAAGACCTTTTTCTCTAGCGTTTGCAACACTTCCGCATTCTACTAGATCGTCGTAATTTACTATTTCAGCTCTGATGAAACCTCTTTCTATATCACTGTGGATTTTACCAGCTGCTTGAGGAGCTTTTGTTCCTATTTTTATAGTCCAAGCTCTTACTTCTGGTTCGCCAGCAGTTAAGAAAGACATAAGTCCTAATAGCGTATAAGATGATTTTATTAATTTATCTAGACCTGATTGTTCAAGACCAAGAGTTTCTAAGAATTCTTG